>DATENM010000077.1 GCA_035275065.1 Blastocatellia bacterium | reverse complement strand
GCGTCTTGCCGACCCCGACCGATCCCATCAAGAGTATGCCGCGCTCGACAACCGGATAGTCACGCACCAGCGTGTGGGCGTAGTTGAAGGCGCGCAGCTGCGACAGATTCCCCTTCGCCGGCTGGTAGGTTTGCAAGCTCGCTTCACTATAGAGCTTCGGGATACACGCATCCGCCAGCAGCTTTGCCCGCCGCTCTTGTGTGCGACAGCGGCAAGGGCGCACCCCCTTACCTTCGACGAACTCCCACCCGCTGCCGGAGCAAGCCGAGCAGATGTCAGATTGCTGTGCAACATCTTCGGATGGCTGCTGCTCAACGGGTGCTGCCGGCGCGACATCGTTGGTGATTGCGTAAAGCGAATGCTTCTTGGCAAGGTCTGAAGGCATCGTTTCACTCCTTCTGGCTCCGCTGGCCGGCCAGGGCGATGGCAAGCTCGCGAACTTTCGGGGCGTCTCCCGCCAGGAGGTACCCACCTGCTTCGGCACTGATCTCGGCCAGCGTCACATCGATGGCCTGGCCATGACATTCGAGCAGCGACAAACAGATCTCGGCCACTTCCCTGACCTCATCTGCGTTAAGCGCCTTCGGGTCACGCGCAATCGCCTGATGCTGGCCGACGGCCAGTTCCGCGCGAGCGCCTCGTACTGAATCTTTGATCAAGCCATGTTGCCTGAGCACATTGAAGGCTTCGCGCTGCGCCACTCGTGCGGCTTTCGGCAGCCCGCGCTCCTCCAGCCATTCGCGCGTCCTTTCGTGCTCGCGAGCTGCGGCCTGGGCTGCGGCTTTGCGCAGCGCCGGTTCGAGCTCAAACTTCAGCCGCCTGACGATCTCCTCGATTGAAACCGAAGATTCGCCTTGTGAGGTTACGGCTGCCGGGTTCGTCCCGGTAGCGCCCAGGCTAACTGGGGATCGTTTTGGCTCCCGGCCCAGGGATGTTTTATTCGCCGGGCTGTTTTCCGCGCCGCTTGTCGGCGCGCAGGAGTTATCTGGGTCTGAAATTTCTAGATCACCGAAGGTGTCATTAAAGGCTGCTTCATTCCGTGAAGCACGGGCCTCACCGTTTGAAGCACGGGAAAAGGCCAAAATTTTTTTGCCGACCGGGACGGGCCTGACGCCAATCGAGGAGGCGGCGCGATTCAGGAATATTCTGATGCCGACGCCATTCTTGCCGGCGAAGTAGCCGATAATCCCTTGCTTGTGCATCCAGGCGAGCGCCTTATTGGCGGTGGCGCTCGAAACGTTCAACCACTCACAAAGCGCGGACCAGGCGGTGAGCCGCTTCCCCTCCCTGGCCTCAGCCTCGAACCTGAGCACGCCCTGGCGCTCCCAGCACCTGTCGGGCGCAGTCGTCAGGCGGAGATAGATTTTGCTCATCAGTGGGGTCGCGGCGTCTGCCTCAGGCGAAGTGAGGGCGGCAATGATTTCGTCATCGATCTGGCGGAATCGCTTGCGGTACTCGTTCGGGCCGAGTTCCGTCTTGCGCAAGAACCGCGGCGTAGGCATCGCTGTTGCGGGCATAGTCAGGCTCCAATAATTGGTTGACAGCACCCGGGACACTTCCCATAATGAACTTCGGGTAAACAAATCCCGGCTCGCCATCAAGCGAGTTCATCTATGGCCTGATGCGTTCGGTCACCACACTTCACGCATCGGGCCGTTGCTTTTCGGCCCTACTACACGCGTTTAATCGCGCCCTTACATGACCACAAAATGAAATTCCTGTAAATCCTGTGGTAAAACATGCCATCCCTGCGCCATGAGGTCGTACCCCCGCAGATGCATGTTTAACTACGGTAGTACGATCTAGGAGGCCAGAGGGCAAACCTATTACCCCCGTAGTGCCATCTTCCACCTCACCCGTATAATATCCGCAGCCGGCAGTAATACATGATGGGTCAGTAGTATAAGATTATTCCACAGTAGAATGACCTATCACCCCTGTGGTACATGATATTGCTACTGGAGTATAAGGTATGACCCCTGTAGAATAAGCTTATACCGCTAGGGTATAAGCTTATTCTACAGGGGTATTTGTACTTCAGCTGGAAATCCCTCGACGCGAAAGGAAGGTGCCGGGCCCGTTCGAAGAAGTCGATCAGTGCAATTAAATCACTTTAGTTGTGAATGAGTGGGAAAAGGTATTGACAGGCGAGGGCGATCTTGTTACAAATACGGGCCATGAGTAGCGGCGTCACAGAAGGAAGAACCCCAGTGAGTGCGAAAAGTATATCGACACGCGCCAGCCAGAAGATCAAGGCGTCTGAAGCCCGTAAGATTCTTGGCATCAGCGCGAATAAGATGGCTTCATTGATTAGCAGCGGGGCATTGCCCTACGAGCAGGACCCGCTCGACCACCGCGTCAAGCTCGTCAACAGAAAGGATGTCGAGGGGTTGATGCGGAAGAGCGGTCACGGCAGTTGAGGAGCTAGGAGATGGCTACTGATGGGCAGAGTGATTAGTTGCTGTAACGCAAAGGGGGGGACAGGGAAGACGACAGTAGCGCTAAACCTCAGTGCGATCCTGTCGTCTCATTTCAGGAAAAAGGTCCTGGCCCTCGACCTGGACCCGCAAGGGAACCTGGCGGTAGGGATGGGGATCGACCCACGTGGTTTCAAGAAGACGTCGTTCCGGCTGATGATGGACGATGCGCCGGACATCGACGAATACATCATTAACGTCAGGCAAAAGCTTGACCTGATCCCTAACTCACTTGAATCGAGCATGGAGTCGCTGCTGTCGAGCAGGCGCAACCGCGAGCGCCTGCTCGAGTCCAGACTGCAAGCGGTTAAAGACAGCTACGACTTTATCATCCTGGACACTCCTCCGGCGCTCGAAACATCAACGATTAATGCGATGGTGGCTTCGGACGAAATCCTCATCGTCATCGACTGCGGGTATTACGCCCTCTACGGTCTGAATCAGTTGATGGAGACTCTGTCCGACGTGCAGAGGGAGTTCCAGAAGTACGACTTGGTGATCCGGGCACTGGTAAACCTCTTCGATCAGAGGCAGAGGATGGACCGGGAGGTGCTTGAAGAGGTTGAGCGCTTTTTCGAGTCGCTCATGCTCGGCACCACGATTCATAAGAACATCAAGCTCGCGGAGGCGGCGAGTGCGGGCAAGCCGATCATCGATTACGACAAGAAGTCGTCGGGCTACTTCGACTTCACAAGACTAGCGAAGGAGCTATTGGACATTTATGGCAGGTCGAGAAAGGGCAAAGAAGAGGGCTCTGCATCGAGGATTAGATGACATCATCAACCGCGATGCGTCCTTGACTTCCCGCCTGTTGAATCGTGTGCAGCCTATCACGAGCGATCCACCCCCCGTGACGGAAGAGGCGCTCGTCGACAGTGCCAGCCCGGCTTCCTCAAGGCCACAAAATAAAGACCCGCTCAATGAGACCGAAGGGGGAAGGGAACAGAACCGCGCCGCACATGCCGCTGAAGGCAATGCAAACACACCCGCGCCTCGCGTCGCAACTCCAGGCTCAGTCGGCAGTCAAACGGCCAAGCCCCGTGAGCGCGAAAAGAAGCTCCATACGACGGTTGAGTCGAGCCCGACACCCCACAGGGTGACACGATCGTCTGCTTTGGCCGGTGCCAGCGAAAAGACAATCACCGTGTTACCCACACACGCCGTAAGTTTCACCTGGGAGGCATTTGTGGGCCGGTGGGGCATCATCCTGCGCAGCGGTAAGCGGGAGGGGAAGCTACGCATATGTGAGGCACTTTACCAAAACAGCCATGCGATTGCCTCGGAGACTTTTTTTACATCTTACGAGAAGCTGGCCAAGCTGACGGGCCTTGAGAAAAAACAGTGCGCCATCAACATAAAGCAGCTTGAAGAACTCGGCATCGTCGAACGGCTGAACGTGTTCAACACGGCGACGAGGCAGGGGACTGAATTTAAACTGCACTTCACCCCTTTGGCGCCCGGCGAACGCCGGTCCCCTCGTTATTATTGCTACGACGAAGATCTACGTTGACGCCCTGCGGTTGAGCGCCCAAGTAGCAACCTGCCTTTATTAAACTACAACCCGCAACTCAAACTATTAAGCGAAGTCTTGATCTTCCGGTCGCCAAGAATATATTGCTGAGGTGAAGGATAATGCTATATGAGGCAAATCTAAGTATGTCCACGGAGGTATAACCTTATACCCCTGTGGTACAACTTTGTACCACAGGGTGCGACACTAAACTGGTCAAATATTAACCTTGATAGTTTCGACCTGCTTGCGCCTCTGGATCTTCGTCAGGACTGCCCACACAGGCTGTGCGGCGCGCAAAAGTTCCTCGATCAGTTCGTCGGTCAGGTCATCGCGCCGGATGTCGCGGAAGGCGAAGCCGAGTTGCTTGATCTCCTCCCAGAACAGGTGCGTGCTGTCGTACGGGTCGAAATCTTCAAGCGGTTCGTAGCCAGCGACCGTGTCGGTTGCCGAGACCAGGGGGACAGCCGCCAGTTTGGGTGGCACGAGCATCTCGTTGACCCTCCTGCGCAGCCGCTCGCTGGAGGCCCGGCTCCGGAGGTGGGCCGAAAGGATCTCGGCACGCTTGCGTCTGGCCGCCGCCAGCGACAGGTCGAGGCGGCCCGGCTTAATCCTGGCGAGCTGCTCGGCTTCGAACAGATTCACTTCGCCTTTAGAAAGCGATTCGAGGACGTCAGCAGTGAACTCCAGCAGGCGCAGGTAATGATCGACGAAGCTTGCGAGCGATATTCTGCCGGATGTTTCACGCCGCAGTATCTCTGCCAGCGTCAGCCCCCCTCGAACCAGGTCTTCACGCGGCTAGCGGGAAGGGCGACCCCGCCGGGTGTCAGTCGCCGAGTAGCGCTCGACGTGGCGCACGGCCCGCGCCAGCCTGATGAAATCCTTTTCCTTCAGAGTAGATAAAAGAGGGAAGGGAGCTTTTAACTGGTCAAAGATGGAGCGCACCCAGTCGGGGGAAGCGAACGGATCGGCCTGACGCTTTCGCCTGCGGGTGATTCGCATAATCGAGGAAAAGCCTCCCTGAACAAGGAGTGTTTCACACCAGTGTGATATTACTCGTATAAACAGCAAAACTCTATAAAAAAATGCAATGCGTACACAAAGGGGTGATTTGTGTAAGCATAATCTCTATGCTATAATCCTGCTCTATGGAAGAGGAAAATGCCCTGCTTGGCCAGAAGGAAGGCCTCTGGCGCGAGGCGCTGAGAAGCATTGTGGCGCTCTGGGCCGACAGCAGCACGGTCCTCAAGAGTCCCAGGCGCGACGACCTGCGCCGCGACAAGCGCCGCGCCGTCGAAGCCTTCTTCGCTTTCGCCGGCAAGCGCCCCGCAGAGGTCGAGCCTCAGGATGTCCTCGCCTGGCAGTCCCACCTGCGCCAGCAGAAGCTCTCAGCCAATAGCATCTACACCCGGGTTTCTTTCCTCTCTTCCTTCTTCGGCTGGGCGATCAAGAACGCGCCGCCGGGCCAAGCTGTTGCCGCCAACCCGGTGCAGTATGCGCGGCCCAAGCGGCCCAAGCCTTACCAGACCGAAGCCACTAAGGCGCTCGACGACGAGCAGGTGCGGGCGCTGGTCCGCGTCGTCACGGCAAAGGCTGAGGGCGGCAATATTATTGCCAAGCGCGACCTGGCATTGTTGTTGTGGTATCTGCTGACCGGGATGCGCCGCGCGGAAGTCATCGGCCTGCGCGGCAAAGATATTGAACTTAAAGAGGACAGCCTGGTGGTGACGGGGCGGGTGAAAGGCGGCACCTACGTCGGCAGGGAAGTGGCCGACCCGGATCTTCGAGCCGCGCTGATTGACTACCTCACAGCGAGTCACCGCCTGCACGCGCTCAGAAGCGATGCCCCGCTGTGGACACGGCACGATCTAGCGGGCAAGCCAGGCGAGGCGCTGACCTCGCACTCGTTCGTGAGGAACCTGAAGCGCTACGCTGAGGCGGCGGGTTTGAGGCATATCCACCTACACCAGACGCGGCACACCTATGCGCGGATAGTTTCAGAAGAAACTGGCTCAATAATCGAGACGCAGGACGCGCTCGGCCATGAGAGCCCGAAGACGACGCGCGTGTATGTCCAGCGGATCGCTATTAAGCGAGACAAGCACAGCAAACGGATCTCGGCGCGCTTTCGGGAATAAATTGTGAACAGGCCCCTAAACCAAGCTGCACGAGGTTGGCACACTCAGGCAGCCTTGAGTAGCTGTTGTTTTTCAAGTTCCTGCACGGCAGCTGTCACTTCTGCCGTGTAATAAATCGCTGATAGTTTGTACGGCCACGGGCCGTTTTGTTCAAGA
>DATENM010000076.1 GCA_035275065.1 Blastocatellia bacterium | reverse complement strand
GCGTCTTGCCGACCCCGACCGATCCCATCAAGAGTATGCCGCGCTCGACAACCGGATAGTCACGCACCAGCGTGTGGGCGTAGTTGAAGGCGCGCAGCTGCGACAGATTCCCCTTCGCCGGCTGGTAGGTTTGCAAGCTCGTTTCACTATAGAGCTTCGGGATACAGGCATCCGCCAGCAGCTTTGCCCGCCGCTCTTGTGTGCGACAGCGGCAAGGGCGCACCCCCTTACCTTCGACGAACTCCCACCCCGTCCCGGAGCACGCCGAGCACAGGTCCGCCGGCTTTGCGACCTCTTCGGAATGTCGTTGCTCGCCGGATGATTCCAGTGCGGCATCGCTTCTGACCGCGTAAAGCGGCTGCTTCTTGGCTAAGTCTGAAGACATCATTTCACTCCTTCTGGCTCCGCTGGCCGGCCACCGCGATGGCAAGCTCGCGAACTTTCGGGGCGTCTCCCGCCAGCAGGTATCCACCTGCTTCGGCACTGATCTCGGCCAGCGTCACGTCGATGGCCTGGCCATGGCATTCGAGCAGCGACAAACAAATCTCGGCGACTTCCCTGACCTCGTCTGCGTTAAGCACCTTCGGCTCACATGCGACAGCCTTATGCTGGCCGACGGCCAGCTCCGCGCGGGCGGCTCGCGCGGAATTCTTGATCAAGCCATGTTGCCTGAGCACATTGAAGGCCTCGCGCTGCGCCACTCGTGCGGCTTTCGGCAGCCCGCGCTCCTCCAGCCATTCGCGCGTTCTTTCGTGCTCGCGGGTTGCAGCCTGCGCTGCGGCCATGCGTAGCGCAGGCTCGAGCTCGAATTTCAGTCGCCTGACGACCTCATCGATTGAACCGAATAAGTCTGCTGGTGCGGTTACCTCCGCGGGGCTCGACCCGACAGCGCCCTGACTCACCGGGGATCGTTGAGGCTGCCGGCTCGGGGATGTTTGAATGGCTGGGCTGTTCTCCGCGCCGCTTGCCGGCGCGCCGGAGTTATCTGGTTCTAAAACTTCTAGATCACCGAAGGTGTCATTAAAGGCTGCTTCATTCCGTGAAGCACGGGCCTCACCATTTGAAGCATGGGAAAAGGCCAAAATTTTTTTGCCGCCTGGAGTCGGTTTAATCCCTACCGAGGAGGCGGCGCGATTCAGAAATATCCTGACGCCGACGCCATTCTTGCCGGCGAAGTAGCCGATGATCCCCTGCGTGTGCATCCAGGCGAGCGCCTTGTTGGCCGTCGCGCTCGAAACGTTCAGCGACGCGCAAAGCACGGCCCAGGCGGTCAGGCGCTTCCCCTCCCTGACCTCGGCCTCAAACCTGAGCACCCCTTGACGTTCCCAGCATCTGTCAGGCGCGGTCGTCAAGCGGAGATAAATTTTGCTCATCAGCGGGGTCACGGCGTCTGCCTCAGGCGAAGTGAGGGCGGCAATGATTTCGTCATCGATCTGGCGGAATCGCTTGCGGTACTCGTTCGGGCCGAGTTCCGTCTTACGAATGAATCGCTGGCTCGGAAGAGCTTGCGTGGCCATTTTCTATCTCTCGGTAAATGTTCCGACCGGCAACGTCGATCAAGATGGTTGAGATCATGCACACGAATACCTACCGCTTCACGACACACCAATCCTAAACCCGAAGCGGAACTGGTAAATTATGCGCCTTGGGTCAATCCGTTAGTTGAAGGCTTCCTGCTGCACTCTCATGCGTACACCATGTTTTTGACGTTGTAAATCCCCCTGTAATCTTCGTTGCACCCGCTGCAACGAAGATTACAGGGGATGCAAAATATAATGCACCCCCTGTAATCATGAGTGCATCCCCTGCAAAAAACGTTGCATCCCCTGCATTGATAAATGCAGGGGTATATAATGAAGACCCATGCAATCAACATTGCATCCCCTGCAAAGAAGATTGCAGGGGTATGTTCGTGTCTAGTCACGGACTGATCACACCATTGCGGAATGGGTTCTCAGGCCTGAGAAGAATTATTATTGCAACATGCGAGGATATGGTTTGCTGGCTTCGAGCCAGGTTTTCTCGGGCCTTTGTTTATTCCCTAACCCGACAGGCGATAGGCTGTCGGCCTGAGAACCTGTCCACTGTACATAAAAAATAACGAAGTGTTTTATCAGGCAACCGTCACAGGGTGAAGGTTAAACCCTGTAGCCGATCAACTGGAGATCAGACACATTAGAGAAGGGCGATCTTAACCGAGCGGGATACCTCTGCAATTTTTTTGCAGGGGATGCGGAGAAAATTGTAGGGGTATTATGTCTGAGAATCCTCACTGCCGATGTGGTAACGTCGGTCGCCGCCGGAAAGGGCCTGCGGGGAAAGGTAAAGGCGAAAGACGGTGCCTTTCTTGGTGGGGGTATTGTAGATGTCTGGCCGTTCGACGAAGCCAAGTAATTCGAGTTGAGCGACGACGTTATAACATTGACGTTCCTTCAGACCCGCGGCGGCGGCGAGCTTCGGCATTGAGGTAAAGCATTCCTCCTGGCCGACGGCATGAGTCATTTCAAACAGAACCCTACAAACGCTCATCTGCCCGGACCGCAGAATGGGAGACCATCGCTTCGAGAATTCTCCAAAGCTGCCTGCACTTCCTGCGCCTGGCTTCGTTCCCGATGTTCGAATGACCCCTGCAATCTTTTTTGCAGGGGTGGCATCCTGCGGTTGGGCCGGGGCAGGGAACTGACTGACCCCTGCACTGATCTTTACAGGGGTGTCCCCCCGGACTGGCGGTTTCCTAAGGGCCGCTTCTTCCTGCGCCTTGGCCTCTTGAAGTATTTCGCGCAGCGGGTTGATTTCGGCCACGCGCGGGGTCCGCTCCGGCAGGCGGAACTTACTCTTGCCGGCCACCCGCTTCACAGGTTTGATCTTCGGTTCAGCCATTTACGCGTGTCT
Source organism: Blastocatellia bacterium (assembly GCA_035275065.1). NCBI lineage: Bacteria > Pseudomonadati > Acidobacteriota > Blastocatellia > Blastocatellia bacterium. The sequence continues at coordinate 59,778 of DATENM010000076.1, read as the reverse complement.
CCTCGGAAGCGAGCTTTAATTTACCTTTGGTCTTTCGGGACCCAAGTCGCTTCAGTATCTCGTCGGTGAGCTCTGAGTAGAGCACCGCACCGCGAGAGGCCGGTGCGTAGAGTTGAACCGGCTGATGGAATGCAGGCGACTCTTCGAGCTTGACGTTGCGGTGGATAATCGTGTCGAAGACCTTGTTACCATACCGCTCCTTCAGGCTGCGGAAGGATTCTGCCGACACTGAAGTCCGCCCATCGAAGAGCGTACACACCAGGCCCAGAAGCTCCAGCTCAGGGTTCGTACTCCTGACCTCCTCGAATGTGCTCATCAGGTCGTCGAGCCCGTCCTGCGCGAGCGGAGATGCGGCAACGGGTACGAGCATATATGACGAGGCGAGGAGCGGCGCCGTGAGAATCTGGCCGAGTGTCGGCGGAGTGTCGATCACGACAAAATCATAATGAGAACGGAGCGGCGCGAGCTTCGAACGGAGGCGGTTAATCGCAATGGCCGGCTCCTTTTCGAACCTGGCGAACCGCAGCTTGGAGGGAACCAAATCCAGGTGTTCCATCTCAGTCGTGACGATGGCCGCCTCGAGCGGCATCTTCTCGCGATGATCGGCCTCGATGAGAACATCGGCAATCGAGATGCCGATCTGCTCTGGGGCTAAGAAATGCGCGGACACGTTAGCCTGCGGGTCCCCGTCGATGAGCAGCGTTTCGTACCCGCGGGAGGCCAGTTCCGCGGCCAGACAGGCGGCCGTCGTGCTTTTCCCGACCCCCCCTTTTTGATTGGCGATGGCAATGGTCTTCATTTTATGCGGCCTTCCTATTTGTCACGCCAAGGTGGAGCATCTTCAGAAGCTTTTGAACAGGCGGCGAAGGTTTAAATTCGTCGCGCTCGTAACGGGCCACCGTGTTCGGCGTCACCCCGAGTTCTTCCGCCAGCTTAGCCTGTGTGTAGCCGAGCAACCTGCGCAGCTCTTTGATCTCTTCGCCAGTCATCATAAACCTTCCCTCATTTGACGGCGCCATAATACTATACGTGGCGTCTATACGCCACGTATGATTTAACTACCCTGGTGATTTTATTTACCCCTGTAATATTCAATGCACCCCCTGCACTGTATATTGCAGGGGTGTAGCTATCGAAGATTGATTGAAAGTGCTTTGGCGGATAGATCAAACGATCAGAGACGTACGCCTTGGCTGTTGCTTGCGGCGTTTTATGCGCAGCAGTACATCCCAGACCGGATCACAAGCGTCTATCAACTGCTGAATGTCTTCGTCCGTGAGGTCCTCACGCGTGATCTCCCGGAACGCGAATCCCAGTTGCTTAATCTGCTCCCAAAACAGGTGTGTGCTGTCGTACGGGTCGAAATCTTCCAGCGGCTCGTTGCCTCCGACCGCGTCGGTTGCCGAGCCCAGAGGGGCCGCTGCCGGTTTGGATGGCGCCAGTAGCTCGTTAACCCGCCTGCGCAGCCGTTCGCCGGAGGCCCGGCTCCGGAGGTGGGCCGAAAGGATCTCGGCACGCTTGCGTCTGGCCGCCGCCAGCGACAGCTCGAGCCGGCCCGGCTTGATCCTGGCCAGCTGCTCGGCCTCGAACAGATTCACGCGCCCGCTATTGAGCGCTTCAAGCACGTCGGCAGGGAAGTCCAGCAGGCGCAGGTAGTGATCCACGAAGGTAGCGATAGAGGTCCGCCCGGATGTTTCACGGTCGAGTATCTCAGCGAGCTTCGAACCCACCTTCACGACCTCCTCCCGCGGCCAACGCGAGGGACGGCCCCGGCGGGTGTCAGACGCCGAGTAGCGCTCGACGTGGCGCACGGCGCGCGCCAACTTGATCATATCTTCTTCTCTAAGAGGAGATAAAAGAGGGAAGGCGCCCTTCAGCTGGTCAAAGATGGAGCGCACCCGATGGGGAGAAGCGAACGGATCGGCTTGGCGCTTCCGCCTGCGAGTGATTCGCATATCGAGAGAATTCCTCCCTGAATGATAAGGGATGTTTGAGGACGGCAAGATATTACCCGTACGAACAGAAAAATTCCACGAAAAAGCGCTGAGGGAACACAAAGGGTAAATTTTTGTAACCTTACAAAATCTGTGTTATGCTGGCCTCCGCAATGACTCAAGCGCCTCAAAACGACTTGATTCTGGCTAGTGCTGAGCGCCAGGTGGCCCTGAAGAATGCCCTACGCCTGTGGGCCGAAGCCGTCACCGCCGCCTCCACTCACCGACGCGATGAGCTCCTACAGTACAAACAAAAAGTCGTCACCGCGTTCTTCGCCTTCGTTGGAAAGCACCCGGCTGAAGTTTCGCCCCTCGATGTCGAGCAGTGGCGGCAGCGGCTCAAAGGGCAAGGCCTCGCCGCAAATACGATTTACTCACGCATCTGCTTTCTCAGTTCCTTCTTCGAGTGGGCTATGCGCACGCCGGCTCTTAAAGAGCAGATCAAGCAAAACCCGGTGCGGCTGGCGATGCCGAAGGCCCCCAAGCCTTACCAGACCGAGAGCGCCAAGGCCTGGACCGACGCCGAGATGCAAGCCATCGTTGATGTCGTGCGAGCCAAAGCCGATGCCGGAGACATCGTCGGCAAGCGTGATTACGCGCTGCTGCTGTTTTACCTGATCACCGGCATGCGCCGGCAGGAGGTGATCGGCTTGAGGGGCAAGAATCTCAGGCTCGAAGAAGATGCAATCGTAATCACCAGCAAGGTCAAAGGTGGTGACTATATCGGCAGGGAAGTGCGCGATCCGGGTTTACGGGCGGCGCTGCTGGAGTACCTGACTACCTGCGGGAGGCTGGTGGTGCTGAAGACGGATGGGCCGCTGTGGACGCGGCACGACCGGGCAGGGAAACCGGGGGCGGCGCTCAGTTCGCACTCGTTCGTGAAGAACCTGAAGCGGTATGCGCGGCAAGCCGGAGTCGGCGAAGTGCATCTGCACCAGACGCGGCACAGCTACGCGCGGATCATCGCCGAGGAGAGCGGCTCGATCACCGACACACAAGACGCGTTGGGGCACCGGAATGCCGCGACGACGCGCATCTACGTGCAGCGGATCGCGGTCAAGAAAGATAAGTATAGCGACCGCATTACCCGGCGAATCCTGCGTGAGCATTCCTGATCTCTGTCCTGCTTGGGTTAGAAGCATGCCAAGCTTTTCCTGCCGCGTCGTACACTAATCCAGACGCCCATCTCGCCTTCCTAACTAATCCATCGAACACCCGGTCAAGCAGAGTGAGCTTGTGCGACACACAGCAGGCCGGACTTGGGTAGCGGATTCCGCTGATCAGGTACTTCGCGTTTCAGAGACTTAGCTGAACCTGGCGCATGATCACCGGCGCATGGCCCTGGCCGGGCAAATATTCGTTGACAACGCCGCCAGGTTTACTTTATAAGCAATCAGCATGCGGAATTGTTAGACTGATTACCAAAATAAGTGTGACAGAGGAGAGAACTGGAATGGCAACTCAAACCACAAGCAAGAAAGGCAGCAAAAAAGAAACCCCCAGAGGAGGGCCGGATCAGGCGAGAGCCGTAAAAGCAGGAAAGGGCGGGAGCAAAAAATCTGGTCGCACCAGAGGCACATCCAAGTAGCGCCGAGACGGCTATCTAATCCTTCCATTCCGATTCGACTACTGCGGTTTTGCTTGAGGGAATGCCCAATCCCATGTGAGCATTTCCTCGTCAGCGTTGGCCGGGACTGGGCGCCGGCACCCGTGGCGGAGTTTCGTCAAACCTGATCTTTGGATTCCGGTAATTCCTGGCGCCCTCGCGAAGGAAGGCGCGACTTTCATTCCTTGGCGGCGATGGATTGTTAGACCCGTAATCAGAACTCGCGCATTGGGATTCTACATCATCAACCCCTTCGAAATACGATGAAGCTGACCCAGGCAAATTCTTGAATCTAATTTGCCATGACGGTGACCGGGGATCGGTTGAGCGATGCTCAGCAAGGTGCAACAATTGTGTAATCGGTATACGAGGCTCGTCTTCGTGGCGCTGCTGCTCTCACAAGCCGCGCATTTCGGATGTCGCGGCAAGCCTGCGACCGATGCCGGCCCGTCTTCCGACCCGGTCCGGCGCGTCTTCAGCCTCCTACCAAACCAGACCTCCGCAGGCCGCCTTGTCAGCGGGGAGATACATGCTTACACCATCTCGCTGTCGCCACATCAATATCTCCGATTCGTCACTCATTCATCTGCGGCGCCTTTGATCGTGAGGCTGATGGGGCCGCGCGGTGAGGCATTGGCGCAGCATACCGCCCGTTGTTATGGCATGCTGCCCATATCGTTCCTCCCTCAAATCAGCGGTCAATTCACCATAGAAGTACAGGCAGCGCGGGCGCAGGAAGACGTCACAACTTATGAACTATTCACCGAGCCGTTGCGCGAAGCCGGCCCGCAGGACGACAGTCGGCTCATCGCCGACGAAGCGTTCGCGGCTGCGGAGGGCTTGCGCCAACAATGGCAGCGGCAGGCCCTCGCCGACGCCTTAGGCCAGTACGTCAAGGCGTTGCAGTATTGGCAAGCTCTCAACGACGAAGCTGACGGGGCTGCGGCATTATTGGGCATCGCCGACCTGCATTACCTGCGCGGGAAAAACCGCGAAGCCTTAGACTATTACACCCAGGCCCTAGCACCCAGCCGGAGTTCACGGCGGCTGGGGTCTGAAATCGCGGCCCTGAATGGTATGGCAATCACCTGTATTGAGATGGGTAAGATTGCTGATGCGCTTCAGTATTGCACACGGGCGCTCGACTTGAGTCGCCATGCCGGAGACCGGCGCGGCGCGGCCCTGGCCCTTAATCATACGGGCTTGATCTACTACTCCTCCGGTGATCTGTTGAAAGCCATCGGCTACTTCGAGCAAGCTTTGACCACGAGCCAATCTGATGCGGACATCGGCAGCCAGGCGCTGGCTTTAATCGATCTGGGCTACGCTTATCAGGACCTGGGGGATTTATCGAAGGCGTCTGATTACTACTCCCAGGCGCTCGCCTTCTGGCGGCGCATTGATGATCGGCGACAAACGGCTCTGGCGCTGACCGCTATCGGCAACGTGTATATGTTTCTCGGCGAGAGGCAAGAAGCCCTCAAGCGGCAGACCGAGGCGGCGGCAATCTTGCAGCAGATCGATGACCAGAACGGCGAGGCCGCCGCACTCAATGGGCTCGGCAGCCTTTATGATGAACTGGGGGAGAGGCCGAAGGCGCTGTCGGCTTATGAGCGTTCGTTACAACTATGCCGCGCCTCAGGCAATCGCGCCTTCGAGTGTCAGACTCTGGGCTACGTTGGCAGGATGTACCATGCGTCAGGGGACAATCGCGGCGCCCTCGCCTGCTTTAAACGGAAATTGCAACTCAGCCGGCAAATCAGCAATCGAAGGATTGAGGCGCATACACTGAGGGACATCGGCTCACTGCTATATTCACAGGGGCGGCTACGCGACGCGCTCCAGCATTACCGGCAAGCCCTGGCGCTCAGCCGCAGAGTGAACGACCCGCGCGGGCAAGCCTATACGCTGGATTATATCGGCTACATACATGACACGTCAGCAAGGAAGCGGCAGGCGCTTGCTTATTACTCACAGGCGCTGCCACTGATCCGCGCCGTCGAAGATCGTAGCGGAGAGGCGCTGACCCTTTACAACATCGCCCGTGTGAACCGCGACCTCGGCCATCTAGGCGAGGCCCGCCGCGCCATCGAGGAAGTACTCGAAAAAGTCGAATCCTTGAGGACGAAAGTCACCGACCAGGAATTACGCACGTCTTACTTCGCCTCCGTTCATCGGTATTACGAATTATGTATCGACGTGCTTATGCGCCTGCACCGGCAGGACCCGCTCCGGGGATTGGATGCCGTCGCCCTGGAGGTGAGCGAAAAGGCGCGCGCGCGCGCCCTACTCGATTCACTCGCCGAAGCCGGCGCCGACATCCGTCAGGGGGTGAAGCCGGAGTTGCTGGAAAAAGAGCGCACCTTGCGGCAAGCACTCAATGCCAGGGTGGAGCTGCGCGTGCGAATCCTCAGCGACCACCATACCCCGGAACAGGTGGAGCGGCTTGACCAGGAAATCAATAAACTCACGGACGAGTTCAAAATGGCCCAGGCGCAGATCAGGGAAAGCAGCCCCGGCTACGCCGCCCTGACTCAGCCGTCCCCACTTTCGGTTTCTGAAATACAGAGGCGCGTACTCGATCCCGGCACCGTATTGCTGGAATATGCCCTCGGTGATCAGACGAGCTACCTCTGGGCCATCACGCCGAACTCGATTGAGAGCCATAGACTGCCGGGACGCAAGGTCATCGAAGAATTGGCCAAGAAGACGTATGAGTTGATCACTACTCAACAACCGTTGTCGGGCGAGACGGCAGAGGAGTACCGACAGTGCATCGCCGCCTCAACGGCGCAATATTGGTCTCTGGCAAGTCGCTTGAGCCAGATACTACTAGCGCCCGTGGCCACACAGATCAGCCAAAAGCGGTTGGTGATCGTTGCCGAAGGGGCTCTGCAACACATCGCATTTGCCAGCCTGCCCGTGCCAAAAACCGACGGCGCGTGGCCGCCCGCCGCAGACGAGGATTGGCGGGTCACACCGCTCGTGGTGGAACATGAAATTGTCAGCCTCCCTTCCGCCTCGACGCTCGATGTCCTGCGCCAGGAGTTGAGCAAACGCGAGCCGGGCGGCAAGATGATCGCCATCTTCGCCGACCCGGTCTTTACGCCAGAGGACCCTCGCATCAGTCCGCCGGGAAACGCCGGCCCACCGTCCGCGCGGGCCGAACTGCCGCCACAGATCAGTCGCGCCTTACGTGACACCGGCGGCACAGAGGAGGGATTTTATCTTCCGCGTTTGCCGGGAACACGCGCAGAGGCAGCCGCCCTGGTCGAGGCCGCTGCCGGGGCCGAAGTCCTATTAGCGATGGACTTCGATGCCAACTTATCCAGGTTGCAGAGTCCTGACCTCGCCGGGTGCCGCATCGTCCATCTGGCGACGCATGGGATTCTGAATAACCAGCACCCTGAATTGTCCGGCATCATCCTGTCGCTGGTCGACCGGCAGGGACATGCCTGCGAAGGCTTTCTAACCCTGGCGGCGGTGTACAACCTGCAACTCAAAGCCGACCTTGTGGTCCTTAGCGCCTGCAATACGGGGCTGGGCAAAGACATCCAAGGCGAAGGACTGATCGGGCTGACGCGAGGCTTTATGTACGCAGGCGCGCGCCGCGTCGTCGCCAGCCTCTGGCGCGTTAACGATACGGCGACTTCACGGTTGATGAGTCTGTTTTACAAAGGTATGCTAAAAGACGGCTTGCAGCCGACCGCCGCCCTACGGGCTGCCCAAATCGAGATGTGGGAAAAAGATCGCTGGAAATCGCCTTTTTTCTGGGCGGCCTTTCAAATTCAAGGAGAGTGGCAGCCGGATGCCTGGCATTGGTAGACGCAAGGCCCCGTCAAGGCCGACACGGACGAGCAACTCATATGGCTGGTCGTAAATCATGGCGTTGACGCAGACCTCTTTTGACCTTCTGCTTGCGCGCTTGCACCCGGACAGGGACCAGGCGGCAGAAGCCTACGAGTCGGTTAGAAAAACCCTGATTAAGTTTTTCGAATGGCAGGGCTGTGCCAACGCCGAGGTGTGCGCCGATGAGACCATCGACCGGGTGGCGAAAAAGATTGATCAAGGCGAGGATATCCGCGACCTGACGAGATATTTCCGGGGCGTCGCCCGGCTGATCGCCTACGAAGTGCTCAAAGACCGCGAACGGCAAGCCGGCCTCGCTCGCGAATTATCCCACGCCCCGGCGGTTGTGACGGCGGCTGAGAGCGAGGAAGACCAGGCCAAACGCCATTGCATGAAGCAGTGCCTGCGCCGACTTTCCCGTGAGAATTTAGAATTGATCACCCATTACTGCCAGCCCGAAAATAAGGCGAAGAATAAAAAGAACCTTGCCGAGGAGTTGGGAATACCTCTGAACGCCTTGCGGATACGCGCGCACCGGATCAGGAAAGAGCTGAAGGCATGCTACACCGCTTGCCTTCAACGCAAGCCAAATCCTGAAATAATTTGAGGCTTGTAACACAAATAGCTAAGGGGAGCTAAATACCGTGGAAGATCAAACGGGGAAGCGACGATTGATCGACTATTTGCTTGGAGGCCTAAAAGTGGACGAGCGTAGGCAGATAGAAGAGCGCTATTTCAGCGACGAAGCATTCTTTCAGGAGATGTTGATTATAGAAGAAGAGCTGATCGACAGCTACATCCATCATGATTTTTCGGCTGAAGAGATTGAGCGGTTTGAGAAACATTACCTCACGACCCCCGAGCGCCGCGTCCAGGTCGAGTTCGCGCGAATGCTGGCCGCCTCACTTCCAAGAATCGACATGCCTCAGGTCACACAAGAGGCAGACGCCCGCCCGCCCGGTCGCGTCGGTTGGTTAGCCGCATGGGGCGAGCGTTACCGCTCGTTCTCGTGGAAGGCGATTATGGCCCTGGTCGTCGTCGCGTTGTTGCTGGGGGGTGCAGGTCTCTGGCTGCGCCGCCAAGCCAGTCATCTCGAACAGGAGCGCGCCAGTTTGTCCCGGCAGCGCCAGGAAACCGACCGGTTGAATGAAAAGTTGGAGCGCAGTCTCAGAGAACTGGAGCAAGTGAGACAGCGCACCGAGTCGTTGACGCCGGGGTCATCGGGAGAGGCCACAGTCGCCACCGGGCTGCTGCTGCCGATGTTGACGCGGTCGGGGTCCGGGGAGCAGATTTTGCGGCTGCCCGCGCCGGCGACCCTCTTATTGCTGCAAGCCCCTGTCGAATCAGCCGGCAGGGCTTATCAGACCGTGCTGACCCGAGATGGCGCAGAGATTTTGCAGTTGAATCATTTGAATTCTCGATCCGCGCAGGGCGGCAACTTTATTGAGATCGCGCTGACTGCCGCCATGCTCGCCGGGCGTTCATACGTACTGACAGTCAAACCTGAAGACGGCGAAGACGGGCCGGACGTCTACTCATTCAGTATCCAAAGGCCGTGACCTGAGGCCGCCCGGCCTCGATTCAAACCCGCCGCCTTGCCCGAGCAAGAATATCTTGCTCGCCTGCCATGAAATCTTTTCCAACCCGCAACACTTACTTGTGAAGGAGCGATTGGAACTGACCGAAGGGAACCGTTCAGCGATCCTCCTTCAGTAAAGCTGTTGAAAGCCACGAAAGCCCGTTGATCGGTGAAACGCTGATATACCCATAGGCAGCCTAAAGACCTCGGCTGCCACACTATTGCTGCACGCCACGCGAGTGAGCGCGCGAAGATGTTCTATGTCCTATGCCAGGCAACGTTTGACCGGATTATATCCTGTGGCTTCGATAGCCCAACCGTCAGACCGCGAAAGATGGACTGAATTCGGTGGTTTCTCCCCTGCGGCACTTCGCAGATTCAGTTGATCATACGCCAAGGTAGGAGTGTCGGTTTAGACTGCGCCTCATTCACTGTGTCTGATGAGAAGAGGGGAGGGAGATACCCATTGCCAGACCAACACATTCTAGAAAGTGCAAGCCTGTTTTACACGTCCCCTCGCCGTCGCCCCTCACCTGAGCGTCGCCCGAGCCGTGCGGGTCACACCGCGCCTCTTGCCGCCTTCGTTCTGATGACGCTGCCGGTTCTGCTGCTTGTGGCATCCGTCTGCGCTCAGCCGGCCAGTTCGGCGGCAGCCGTGACGAAGCCCAGCCGCCATTTCATTCTACTGATCGATGACTCGGCCAGCATTGTCAAAGGCAAGGATAGGAGAGCGGCGATCAAAAGTACCCTCCCCGACCTCTTGTTTGATGGCATAAAAGGGCAGCCCCCCCTGGCGGGGTTCACGCCGGACCAGGACCGGGTCTCGGTGGTCTTCTTTACGATTCATAAAACGCTCTCCGGCGATTGTGACGGGCGGACGGCCATGTCGGCTTCCCCCGCTGACATCTTCCAGCTTGCCATGACGGGGACGTTCAAAAGCAAGCAGGATTTCGCGGCCCGACTCAACGAGTGGCTGTATCAGCCATGTCGTTTCCGAGGGAATTGGTCGCCGATAGGGATAGCCTCAATGCTGGTCATTCCGTATCTGGAGGCGCAAATCCCCAAGGGCGAATTGCATTCACAAACCACCCTGATCGAAGTCACGGATGGGAGGTTTAACTCGCTCTCGCCGAGCCATGAATTAATTGATTTCAGTGGGGCGGGCATTGCCCACACGGACGAAGCCAGCGCCCTGCTCGACCACGTCTCCAGCCTCTTCAAGCTGCACGCCCCTGCGAGCTGGAGAAAAGTCGAGAATGATGTCTTCTACCTCAGGGCCGAAATCAAGCCCCAGCCGCTGCCGGAAGCCGTGATCCAATATCAACGCGACTCCCTGTTGTCTCCGCAGGCCGTCTCGGCGAATGCTTTACGCTATCGGCTCAATGATCAGGTCGGCGGCGATATCCAGCTTGTACCGGCAGGCTATAACGCGGAATATGGCTTCACCCCGCTATGGCTTCAGGTCAAGTATCAAAATGCGCAAGGCAGGCCGTGGCGGATGGGTTCCCAGGTCCTGCCGGCTGAAGCGATCCAGAAGAGTTTAGTCCCATGCAAGCCGCCGCTTTGCGTGGACGGGGGCGACCGGCGCGACATCTCACTGTTTGACGGAGTCGTCGGTGAGTTGCGGGTTGCACCGTCTGACCCCGACCCCGACCCGGGCCGTATCGATTTTCTGATCGGCTTCCATTACGAAACGCCGCTTTATTCCCACCTCTGCACAGAGACTGAGGGGCTATTCATCAACGTCGAGAACGCGAAGCCAGTCGACATCCCGAATCTCTTTCTGCCTGCCTCGAAGCTGACCAAACAGGACGTGGTGTCAGAGTGGAGCAGCGAAGGCGACGGCATCACCACCCAGGAAGAGGCTAAAAATCGCATGGTCGCCAACGCAAAGCTCCGGGGACTGCTGTGGTCAATCGCCGCGGTGATCCTCGCCCTGCTGGCGGCGACCTACGCCTTTCTCAAGTACTACCACCGGCAATTTCTGCCGGGCCTCAAATGGCAAGCCGTGCCCGAAGTGGTGGTGGATTTCAACCGCCCCGCGGCCAGCCGGCTACTCGTCGGCACGCTCAAGGTCGAGAACGATCAGCCGGTGCCCTGGTTAGGGCGAATATTCCGAAACGAGGAGCAGCCGACTCGCCAGGCCGAAATCTCTCTCGACTACGGGCGGGTTCAGGGCGGCCTTGAGTTGGCCGAGGGATACCCGATTGGCTTCGTGAGTGGCGAGAAATCACTCGCCACTCACGAAGGTCTCGAACCCCTGACCCGCGAGTTGGTGTCCCACAATAAGCAGATCTATATCTTCCTCGCCGCCGATAGCATTCTCGATTACCGCTCCCTGGACGCCAATGCCCTAGAGGCCCACATCGATGTTGATGTGAACGTACATATGCACTGGTGGAGGACGGAGCGTAACGCTGGCCGGCAGGATTCGCTGCTCAACCGCCTCCAAGGCTGGTTAAAAACTCACCTGTCGGGCAACGAGCAAGGCGTCGTTGGTGAGAAAGTCTGCTGCCATCTGACGATCAAGCCCGAAGCGCCGCGCAAGCCTATGGTCACCTACCGGCCTGCGCCGGACGGCAGGCTGTACTTCCGCAAAGGAGAATCGGTCGAGGTCGGCCAGTTCATCTTTGAGAGCCAGTCCATTCACAGCTTCGCGCAGCCGTACGAGTGGGAGGGCTACACCATGCAGACGTATCAGGGTATCCGCCCCCTGAGCGGCGAGCCCATACATATGGATAAGCCGCGGGTCATGGTGCCGCCTTACCAGACGGTCGCCGTGCCCGTTTATCTCGACTGTGACGGGCAGACAATTCCTAACCCCGAGCCGACGAATTGTGAATACAGTTTCAAGCTGATCGGCGATTTTGACGCGAGGTCTGAACCGGGTCCCTACACCACGACCATCTATCGTGACCCGACGCGCGCCGAGATCGGTCTGAAGATTCTGCCGCCGAGGACGCCTGCCGAGGTGTACTGGACGCCGAAAGGGGAGACACGGCTGCGCTCGCTGGCGGCAGGCGTCAACGTCGCCCCTATGCTGAAAGACGCTACGACGATTATCCTGGAGCCACAAACGATCAAGTTTTCTGCCAGGAACTCTCGCACACGCGACCTCTTCAGCATTGAAGTCGGTAATTCAGGGACGGCCGGCAAAGGCATGGTGAGGGTGGAAGTCACGACCGAGATTGCCTGTGACCCCGGCGTCCGACAGAGCTTCCAGATGGCGGACGGCCAGCCGCTAAACAAGCTGCTCGGGGTTTATGACTTTGACCGTCCGCGGCCCAGGGTGGCGGTCGGCGAGGGCGAGCCGGCCGAATCGCGCACCGTGCGAATCCATCCCGGCCACATCTCGCGAATTGTTGGGGCGCGCATCGGGACCGATAAAATCGCCGCGAAAATCCACCTCGCCATCGAGGTTCGCGGCGACCAGGAGAGCGAGCCCAGCAAGCGGTCGCTGACCATCTTGCTGCCGCTATGCTTCGAGCAACTGCCGGGGGCGAACTGGCTGGCCATAGACTTCGGCACCTCGGCCATCAGCGCCGCCTGGGGCAGTGGCCGCCGAGACAGTGTGAAGCTGATCCCGCTCCAGGAGGTGAAGGTCAAAGGCGGCCAACGCAGTCTCGCCGAACATGACCCAGGGAATGCGGAACGCAGTAGCCGTTACCTACTGCCTAGTTGGGTCGGCTGCGATGCGGACTTGCGCAATGAGTCAGGTGACCGGCAGAGGCCGGGGTTCCCGAGCTACTATTCCCAAGACATCTCTCTGATGCCGGGGAAGCCAGAGTTCATTAGCTTGCCCGCCCCCCAATATCTTTTTGAGACGAACCCGGGAAGGGTCATCTACTCATTGAAATCCTGGCTCGGGAAAGTTTCGCATAACATCTTACTGGGGAGCGAAATCCCGGTCAGAGAAAATGGTAAAACCGTGACCAGGCAGCGGCTGCCTTTAGACCGGATGGTCGAATCGGGGTTTGCGGCACTGGCGGAAGCGTATCTACTCCCTGATTATCGAGCTGATCAGGTCGTCGTCTGTCATCCCAACACCTTCACGCGGCGGCATCAAGAGCTGCTGCTCGAAATCGCCCATCGCGCGCTCGGCAATTCGGAACGTTTCGGCATCCCCTTGCGCGAACGAATCCGTCTGATCAGCGAATCCGACGCGGTTGCCTACTACTATTGCGCGGAGAAGATGCGCGGGCAGCCTGCGGCCAGGACTGAGCGCATCCTGGTCTACGATTTCGGTGCCGGCACCCTCGACCTGTCGTTGATCAGAGTCGAATGGAAGAAAACGCTGCCTCGCTACCCGGAACAATGGAAAGTGGAGAAACGCCTCGGCGTGCCCATCGCCGGCAATTACATCGATGAAATACTGGCGCGGCTCATCGATCAGCTGTTGCGTGATCCGCACGTCGTCAACGCGCAGGACTTCAATTATGAATTCCCGGTCGTCACGAGCCAGTTGACGAAGAACAGCTCGCATCTGCACCGCAGCGCCATCATCCACCTGTGGGCCTGGATTCGGGAGGCCAAACACAGTTGGAGCGACGGGTGCCGGAAGGCGCTGGCCGAAGGCGGCAGATGGGATGATTGTCCGCCCTTCAATGTGCAAGTCGGCTACAAGGCGAGCCGCGAGGCGGTGACCTATAGCGGGACTAGAACCGATTGGCAACAGCCGACGGACGAGGCCGGGCTATGGATTACAGCCGAAGGACACATCTACCTTTCCATACCGGCGCGCCTAATTTCCGAAGATGAGCGAATGAGTGAGTTCATTGACTTCGTCACCGATGGGGTGCTCGACGAGCTGCTCCAGGCCGCTGGCGTCGCGGACAGGGAAGTGAATACCGTCCTGGTCTCCGGGCGCGGGGTGCTCTACCCCGGGCTGCGGGACCGAATCTGGCAGCGGTTCTCATTCTTGCCGCAGGAAAGCTGCCCGGACCTGTTTGCCGACGACGTGATGAAACAGGCGGTCGTGCTGGGGGCGATTGCCCGCCAGGACCTTAGCCGCGACATCATGAACGGTCATAACGAAGCCGCCCTTGAACCCCGCTTCGGCGTCCTGATCAACCATGACCAGGACCTGGTGTTGGACAAAGATTGGGACGAGCCCATAGACCTGTCGGCGAGCCGGTATTTCAGGGTCGTGCAAGTGAATCTGATCTCCCCCGACCCGCGCGCCGACATGAGCTCGCTGCGCCAGCACTTTTACATCGACGTGGATAAGCCGGAATACGAGCGTGACGAGTACGTCGATGACGACAAACTGCTTTACGTCAGCAAGGGGAGCAAAGACGGTAAGTTCGTGATCTACGTCGGCGGCAAAGACCCGGCCAGCCGCGACCCGCTTTTCGCCTACGTCCAGGTCGCAAAGACCGTGACGGAGCCGCCCTGGCCGGTTGGCAATGTCTTGTTAGATCGTCGGGACTGAGTTGGCGACACACATCACTGCTTAAGGGGAACGATATGTTGCGGTCAAGCCTAGTCATCGAGCATTCGGGTTTCAACCATCTGCCTGGAGATGGCTCGCCCTGCCGCCCTCAGAGGGCCGGCGTCACGCGCAGGTTGTGGAGGCTTTTCAACCGGCTCTTGATCGCTGCGGCCTTCATCTGCATCCACTCGGCAAGCGACCGCGCCCAGACCCCGCCTCCGGTACAACGGGCGACCACCTCAGTCATGTGCGGCGGCCAGGAATATAGCTTGACGCTCGTGTCGGCCGGCGCAACCCTGAAGGGCCAGAGCAACGCCAAAGCCTTGGGCATCGGGTTGTCTCCCAAAGGAACGCCGCCCGGCAAACTGTTTTGTATCTACTGGGATGATGGCGAGAATCCACTGCCCACGCGTAGGGACAACACCAACGGGACGGCCGGCGCCATGCCATACGGTAATGGCAAGACGGTGGCAGGCAAAGACGTTTTTGAAGACTTCTTCGCACAGGTGCCGTGCGCCCTCGGCGCCGAGGCTACCGCCATCCTGGCTCAGGTGAGGAACGCCAGATATGAGACGTCTCTGGGTCAGATCAAAGCGGCGCTCGGCAGTCAGGGCATCAGCCTGGACGTGCGGACTTCGGGGGCGGACGAAGCGCAGATGTTTGCCGGTTTGGCCGACGCCAATGGGTTCGCCGCCGCCGTACACCGCTACGCCGGCAGCGCGCCGAGCAGTGGGGGCAGCGAGACCCCTCCCGACCGAAACCCCCATCCCAATGATCCACAGCGAGAAGATGAGCGGCAGTCCTGGACACGCCAAAAGGAGGACCTGGAGAACCAACTGGCGAGGTCGGAGAACGCGGCATACTTTGCTTGGATCATGGTAGCCCTGCTGGCGATCATCATCGTGGCCGTTCTCGCTTACCTGCTTTATGACCTGCGGGTGAAAGCCGCCGCTAAACGTGAAGCGTTGCTTAAGCCGACCCAGCCGGGGGCCGGCGATAACGGCGCCCTGATGGACATTCTTCAGAAGTCACGCTCCCAGTTTGAAAGGGTTGCCCCTGAGTACAGAGCACTGATCCAACCCAAGCAGCCGCAGGGCCCGAAAGGGAAAAGTTACGACGAGATGATCAGAAACCTGATCTCTAGCTCGAACCAGTGCTCAACTGAACATAAACACAAACTACTCAGCCACCTGAACAGGATGAGGGAAGGCTTGGGCGAATTGCTGGGGCAGTGTGACCAGCTATACCGTCAAACGCAAAACGTTCAGCCCGCCGGCGCCCCCACTCGGACTGGCGAGACGCAAGCGGGTGTTATATCGGGCGACGCCGAACCCCCGACCGGCGCGCAGACAGTGGGGCCAAACATTGGCCCGCCTCAGGCCGAACTGACCACAGCGATAGAGAAGATGCATGCAGTCCTCATGAGCGGTTTTGACCGACTCAAGGATGGCCAGACGAAACAGCAAGCCATGCTGCAACAGATCACTGGCCAGGTGGCCGGGGCCTCCGACATTCGGGAGGGGCTGCGTCATTGCTGGAGCTTGTTACGCGATGAGCCATTCGACGAGGCCAACTCCCGCCAATTGTTCGTCGAGATCAATAAAGCCCTCCAGTTTTGCCAACAGTTGTCCCGGCAGCTCGGGCGCGAGGGCCGGGACCTGTCTGAAATGTTGAGCGACATCACCAGCCTCAGGACCCACCTTGAGGTCATCCGACATCAGTACCTCAGCGAGACAGTGAATAAGTTTGCATCCCCGGAACAGATTGTCCTCGCGCTCAAAATTAAACTGCAAGACGACGCGGGCACCCTGAAAAGGCTCAAAGAAATGAGCGCCTCTTTCGACGGCGAGGACGTGTTCCAAGCCATCCCCCGCCTCTTGAATGAACAAAAGAACTCGCTGACCGCGCTGAAAGAATACGTCAACCCGGCGTCCAGCCTGGCCGAGGCGGTACGGAAGGTGGGTGAGCAATACACGGCGATAGCCGGACGAGTGCGGGAGGTGCTGCCTGAGGCGCAAGGCCCCGTGGCGGAAAGAGTGCAGCAACTGGCGGCAGGATACTTGGATCAGAAGGAGCGGCGGACACGGGCCGAAGCTGAGCGGATGGACGCCAGGGCCTTGGCTAAAGAGGTCGCCGCTCAACTCCACTTCAACGCCGATCACTTAGGCCGCGCGACCGACCCCATTGACCTCTTGCGCCGCCATTTGTCGAGAGAGAAACAGACCGATGTCTATCAGCAACTGCGCATGGGGCTTTCTGCTGCGCTGATCACGTTGCAGAAGGCACAGCAGATCGATCAGGCGGCCGAACAACGGATGGTCATCGATGCGCTCTACGTCGAAGCCGTTCAGGAGGGGCTCACCAGGCTGCTCGATGAAATGGAGAAATACCTGGACGACGAAGAGTCACCGACGAACGGTAACTCCGGGTCGCCCTCGTCATCCTCCCCGACAGAGGACTCGGCAAGGAAACGCTACAAGGATCGCCTGTGGGAGAAAGGGCTTTATAAGGCGCTGAACGATCAATGGCTGCACTTCCTGTTCAGGGCCGACTTACTGCTGCGCACCTACTTTCCGCAAAGGCCGGACATGGTTTTCTTACAAGAAGCCGTTTCGCTGGCCGGCTCGGCCACGCGAGTGGCGCTTTACGAACTCGGCGTCGAGGTGATGAGGATCGAGCTGTTTGAGCCCCTGCCAGAGGGGATGCCGAATGACTCGGTCTATTCCGCCCTGCGGGAGCTGCCGGCGGTCAGGGAAAAGATTCTCAAAGAATTGCGCCACCACAGCGGCTTCATCATTGACGTGACCGCGTTCCCGATACGGGTTAACGGAAAGCCGCTCAACCCGGGCCGCGCCGTGCCGGTTAATCCTTCGACCTGGTTGCAGAACTGATGCGGTCACTTTTTAAATCCCGGAGGAAACAGTCGTGAAGCTGATCATCTGGTTAGCGATCATTTCGGGGCTCCTGCTGGCCGGGTTCTTAATCCTTCGCCCGGTGATCGGCGAGATGGGCAAGCCGATACCGCCCAACGTGCGGGGGCGCGCCAGTAACCCGGTGCCTGATGGGACCCTGGGGCCCGCCGCGTCAACAGGAGGCACAGGGAGCGGCACTCCTACCACGGGGCCGCCGCTGCCGCGCCCGTCAGCGGCAGATGCCGCGAAGCTGGGCATCACTCATGCCGAAGACATCGAACAAGCCATCCTGGCATTGGTCAACGAAGAGCGTCTGAAAGCGGGGCTGAAGCCGGCATTACAACCGGAACCGACGCTGCAAGAAACGGCGCGGAGCCACAGCGACGACATGTTTATTCGCAATTTTTTTGACCACAACGACCCGGATAGCCTGTCGCCGGCTGACCGCATTGCCATTCGCCACCGGCAACTGATCGGCTTGACGAACGAGAATATCTGGCAGAGGGCCAACCTGGACCTGAGCGATAAAAAAAAAGTCGCGAGGCAAATTATGGATGACTGGATGCATAGTCCGGGCCACCGCGCCAACATTCTCAATCCGGCCTACACACACCTCGGCGTCGGCGTCTCGGTCAAGGGCAACGACGTGGAAGCGACGCAGAATTTTGCGGCCATCCGTGCCGAGACGGACCAGCCGGTGCCTTTACAGGTACGCGCGGGTGAGAGTTTGAGCCTGGTGGCTACGCCGGTCAGCCCGACGCCCAGGCCCGAACAGTTCGAGTTCTTCTCGTCGGACCAGGGGCGAGCCGTCGGGGCCGCGCAAAAGATCGCCGGCGGCACCGCCAATGTTCCGGCCGGCGTCTACAAGCTGCGGTTCTACTTCCCCAAACACGGCGGTTATGACATCTACTGGGGGCCGCAGATTCAAGTGCAGTAAGGCGTCACAGTCGGAGATGGTTATGGACATGGAAGCCGCTCGTCAGGCGCTTGCCGAGGCGATGATTTTCAGGCGCGGGTCGGACCCGGCGCAACGCGAGAGGAGTAGGGAGTTGCTGCGCCAGATCGTCCGCGAGGCCGAGGGAACGCCGCAGGCGAAAAAGGCGATCATACTGTTAGGCGATGACTTCCCCGAATCGGAGAGTCCCCGCGACCCGGAATTAGAAGAACTGTTGACGACATGGAATGGCATCGAGGGGCTGACCGATCACAGGCTGCCGGACTTCCTCAAGCGACTGGAAGCCTATCCCGGCGTCGCCGTGCCGTTGCGCACGGAGGTCGTGAACCGCCTGCGGAAGTGGCTGTCCGTGGCGCTTGAGCGGGTCGGCGAGCAGGCCGAAGAAAGGCCGGCACTCAATGACTTCATCGCCGTGGCTTCCGGCGTCTTGGCTTACGAAGAGATACCGGAATTCATGCAGTTGTACGACGTGCTGTTCCACTTCCGCCTTCAAGAGATCGCCGCACAGGTGGAGGAGGCGTTGCGGGCTTGGAAGGTTGACGAAGCGCAGCAGACGTTAGACGCATTAGGGCTGGTGCCCGACGGATTTAAGGCAGAGATCAAGCGGCTCCAGGAGGAGATTGACCGGGTCGATCATTTGCGTAAGGGCGTCAATGAATGGCTGTCGCACTTCCCCGGCTCGCCCCCTGACAGTTGGACGGAGGTCCGCTTAACCGTCGATCTGCTACAGAGAGCGCAGGCATGTCTGGCCACCGCGCCATTGCCCCTGGAGCGACAACGCCAGTTGCTTGAGGCGCGGGATTATTGGCGGGCGACGGCCCAAAACTTTATCCGTAAACAGGCGCTCGTTGCGGTGACGCTCGACGCATTGCGCCAGTTCTGGACACAGTTCGCGAGTCTGCCTCTGGACGAAGCGCGGTGGGAGATGGATGAGAGCTGGTTCCAAGCCGGGCTGGCGGCGATCACCGCCAGCCTGAGCCGCGAGGTGGATGCGGCAGTCACCGCAGATGATTTGATGCTGCTCATCAGCCGCTTGCGCATGCACGCGCTTGGCTTACCACCGATGGTCGGCGCACGCGTAGAAGAGGTGGCGGGCCAGATCAGCCAAATGGCAGCCGTCTGGAAGCAGATGCAACGAGGCGAGCCTTTCGAGTTTCCCGCGCCGGAGCAGGGCAATTTGAAACTGCCGCCGGCCTTCAGCCATGAGGCTGAGCAATATAGAGGATGGCTCGATCTGGTGAACGCGGCGCTTAGCCTCTTCAAGAGCGAGACGAGCCCGCCCTTACAAGTCTATGAGAACGGCCTGCGAGTCGCGGAAGAGGTACTTTCACAACTGCCGCACCATGCCCTCGCTGAAAAGCTGCGGGCCGAAGCGAAGCGCAAAATCGTCAATTACCATCTGGACGACGCGCTGGCTCACTGGGATGTCAGCGGCTTCGTCGAACTGGTTGAGCGCACCGCGCCGGGAGAGATTTATACCGGCTTGCTGGCTAACAAGAAGGAGATGCTCGCCCTTGGAGACTTAACCTACCGGGAGAATTTTTCGACCTGGCGTGATGCGGCAAAATGGTGGGCCGACTGGCGCGCGAGCAAGAGTCAGTTTGTCGGGGCAAAGCCGGATTCCCTGCGGCTCGCACTGTTGCAGCAGGAGGAGCAACGTCGGACGGCTTGGTACGCAGTCCTTGAGGCGTTGCTGAAAGACGAGTTGCCGCCGCCGGAATATCAAGCGGCTGCCGCCTCCCTCGACGGCGAAACCGATCCGAACCTGGAAACCTACCGGCACGACCTGTTGCGCCAGGCGACTATCGGGCGGATCAAACAGAGCATCCGGGACGGACAGTTTGAACAGGCGGAGTTGGAACTGGCCGACCTCCCTGCGAACAGCACGGAGGCGGTGCGACTCAGGACGCAGTTAAAAGTTGCGCGCGCGCGCGCACGCGGTGGCGGCGCGACTGCGGAGGTGATTTACACCGAGTGGCAGAACATGCGAGCGCATGTTGAGGGACCGCACGGCATCTTGCTCGAAACGATTCAGCAGGTGTGGGAGGCGGGCCGGCAAGACTGGCTGGCCAAGCTCAAGCGAGTCCTGTCGCAAGAGTTATCCACCAACCTCAAGGGGGCTGACCCGGCTGTGGCCGCAGACCTGACGGATTGGGAGGTTTGGCTGGGCATCGAGCAAGCCCTCCTTTCGACGTGCCTCGCCCTGGACGTCAAGCGACTGGCAGATTACCTGCGAACCGCTAAGCCTGACGGCTTGCTGAACCAGCGGTCACAGAAGCTCGTCAGCCATTGGCAGGCGCAGAAGCAGACGGCCATGCTCGCCTGGAGCTACCAGGCCTTTCGGCGTAAAGGCGTAAACGCCGGCTTATCGCTCGACCCGGCTGAAGACCTGGTTGCCGAAACCGATGGCGTTGCCGAACAGGTTTTGACTCGGCTCGTTACCGAATCCGATTTGCGCCGCGGCGACCTGGAATCCTTGTACGGGTTATTGAAGCAGGAGGAGAAGAAGTGGCGAGACCTCGAAGATTTTCTCAGCTACCTGCCGCAGGTCATTCACCGCCAGCCGTCCGCGAAGTTCCGGCAGTCGAAAGCGGCCCTGGAGAATGTGACTAAGGCGCTGGCCGACGTGGCCTATCTCAGAGACGCCGACTTGCGGCAGGAAAGCAACCGCGCGCTTTTTGAGGAGACCGGCGCGCTTGTCGGCCAGTTCGCAGGCGTCGCGGCGAAAGCGGCCTTGAAGAAGGAGCTGGCGCGCTTAGAGAAGCTGACCGGCCTGCGCTTCCTTGAGCTGCGCATTGAGGAGGCCGCCGAATGGTGCGGCAGCGAGGAGCCGATCAGGGTCCTGGAGCCGGGGTATTTCAGTGAGCTGGCCGATTGGGTTGATCAGTTGATCCAACGCTTCGCCGAGGCCGAGGCCGAAGGCGGCAAGATGTGGCAAGTCGTTTCCGATGATTGTTGCGACTCCGTTTACCGCCGGGCTTGTATCTTGCGCGCCTCGCCGCGCCCGCCGGACTTGAAGAGGCTGCTTGCCGTACTCAAAGAGCTGCACGACGAGGAGGTGAAATTCTCGATAGCAATAGACGAGCTGGAGGATAGAGAAAAACAGCCGAAGGTGCCCGAAGGCAGCGAGTTCGACCCCTTGCGGCATGAAAGCTATCTAAAGCTGATCCCGGACGAGCGCCCCGGATCACGGAAAGTCTACCTGCGCTTTCACCGCTGCGCCCAGCAGCATCCCATGCCGACCATCCTTCAGCGCAGTCGTCGGCACCTGCCCGAATGGGTGCGTGACGAGTACTTGGAGAAAGGAGTGCCCCAATGCGCAAAGCGGCGTTGACCCTGTTGCTCCTGTTGATCACGCTCAGCGGCGTCGGCAATCCGCAAACGGCCGGCAGCCCACCGCCGGGCGGCGCGGCGGCGCACTTCAGCGGCCTCGACGCGACGATCTTGATCGACCAGTCCTCCAGCATGTGGAAGTCGCCGCAAAACGACAAGAACATGCATCGTATCGGGCAGGTGAAGAACCTCGTCTACCGGCTGGCGGAACAGGTCGAGGGCACCGCCTTGATCCACCGCCTGTCGATCATTGACTTCGGCGATACGGCTTCCGTGTCACTATCCAATTATGGCATTCGCTACAACCCCGCTGATCCTGGCGGCGCACTGCGCGACGCCAAGGCGGTCATCGAGCGCGTGGTCACTCCCCATGATTTGATCTATACCAACACGCCCGATGCGATGCGACAAGCCATCAACGAGTACGACTTGATGGAGCGGTCCGGGCCTTTGCCGGACCGGCGGCGCGTGCTGCTCTTGATCACGGATGGCCGCCCGGAGGTCCGCGGGACGAGGCTCGAAGACCTGAAGGCGAGCATTGCCAGGTATGCTCAGGAGCTGCGCGACCGAAAAGTCGGCATCTGGGTGGTCGGGATTAACGACAGCCTTAACTACTGGAACGAAGGCGACGGGGCATTCTGGGAGAGCATTGCCGGCGCCGGGCGCGCACGCTTGGCGGAAACCGCCTCGTCCAAGGTCTTCACCATCATTCAGGGTATCGTCGATGAGTGGCTCGGCTCTTCCAGCTCGCCATTCGCCGGCGACGAGTACGCCTGCCCGCCTTACCTGCGGCGCGTCGTTTTCAGCGTCAACCTCGGGCTGCCGAGGTCAGCCATCGGCATGGTTGACCCAGACGGTAACGACATCCCGCTGTCGTCCGGCGGCGCTGGCGTCATCCCCGGAACCTTCGGCCGCTTTGTTGTCGATGACCCCAAGCCCGGCACCTACAAGCTCAAACGCGACCCATCGCGCAGCTACACGCCGCGGGTTGAGTTGACTTCAGCCAACATTCAGCGACTGTCGCCGGCCAGAGTGGCCGGCATGGAAACCCCTGCGCGCTTCGTCTTCCAGGCGACCGACAGCGGCGGAGTGCCGCTCCAGATGCTCTCGGAATACCCTATCGACGCGTCGCTAGTGGTCACGTCGCCGACCGGCGCAGTGACCGAGATTAAAACTGCGTTCCAGGGCGATGGCAAGTTTGTCGCCGAATGGCAGCCGCCGCAACTCGGGACGTACCGCGTGCGCTTGAAAGGTCTGGTCAAACTCAAGAGCGGTGCGGACTATGATGTCTTTGCCGACAACGCCTCTTCTTATGATGAAGTCCTGGAAGTCAACGACCTCCACCCCTTCTTTTTGCAGCTTGACGACCCTGACCCGGTCGGCGGCATTCGCACGATGAAGCCGCAGTCAACAGCGACGCTCGTCCTGTCGCTGCTCGATGCCAGGCACCAGAAGGTTAGTGATGTGTCGAGCACGATCAAAGAGCCGGCGACCTGGCTCGCCTTGCAGTTGCTCGACAAGTCGGGGGTCCCTCTGCCCGGAGCGCCGACAGCGCTTGTGCCGGACGCGGACGGGCGGTTCGTAACTGCGGTCCCCGTGCAACTCGACTGGCTCAAGGGCGAAGGATGGCTGACGCCCGGACAGGTATATTTCCGCGTCCTGGCCCAGCCCAATCGCCTGTCTGGGGCGAACTACCTCGACTCTATTCAATTGCCGGTCGAGGCAGAAACCCATCGGGTCGGAGGCGACCCGCTAACCGTAGGCCCATTGAGCGTGCGCTTTTCCCGTTGGATTCTCTGGAGCCTGTCATTGCTGGCTGTGGCCGCGGCGGTCGGCGGTCTGTGGGTGATGGCGAAGTGGGTTCTGCCGGGAAGGCGACTGTGGTGGAGCGATTACCGAAAGGGGCGCACCGTTATGGTCAAAGTCTACGACCCGGACATTGATCCGGACGGCTATAGCGCCAAGAAGTTCTCCGCCACCTCAGGCAGTCGCTTCAACTACGACCGCTCGCTCAGTGTGGCGATTGACGGCCAAAGTTACATCGCAAAAACATTCCGAATTTATCGCGCGCCGCAGACCGACCGGGTTGACGTAGACGTGCGCTATAGCTGGCAGCATGACCCGAAGACCTTTCACACGGTCAGGCTTTACAAAGACCAGGTCGCCCGGTTGATCGGCTTGCCACAAGATAGCTTCGTGATCCGCTTAGAGGAGAAGCCCTAGTGTCGTCAAACGCCGATGAGGCCCTAGGGCCTGTGGCCAACGCGCGGCAGCGGTAGAACGAGTCGACAGCTTTATTAGAAATCAGGAGGAAAACGTCATGGCAATGCAAGCACTGGTAATGGGATTTGGCGGCACCGGCGCGCACATCCTCACCGCTTTGAAAGAACTGACCGTCCTTAAACATGGCAAGGTGCCTGAGACTATCAAGTTCCTGCTCTTTGACACCATCGCCGATTGGGAGCCGGGCAAAGCCGTGCAGATCGTCGGCGGCGCGGCGGAAGAGAAGATCGCCAAGAGCGAGGATGAGGCCGCTTCTCTGGACCCGGACACGGAGTACTTTCAACTGGCTGACTTCCAGCCCGACCTGAAGACCCATGTCTTTGATTACCTGTTAGCGGGAAAGCCGGAAGAATATCCTCATCTGAAGGATTGGCTGCATGCGCCGTGGTTAAGCGAAAACGTCCCCCCGCACCAACTCGCAATCACCATCGGCGCGGCGCAACAACGCCAGATCGGGCGTTTCGCCATGTTCAAGAACGCCAGCACCATCGTCGCGCGACTCAGCCCCATCATCCGGCGTTTGAAGGAACAGGCCGCCGGCGCAGATGTCAACGTGTGGCTCATCAGCTCTGCGGTAGGCGGCACGGGGGCCGGGTGCTTCATCGACGCCGCTTACCTGACGCGGCTGGCCGCGAGCTCGGCCGGGGTCACCAACGTCAAGCTCACCGGCGTCATCGTGTTGCCTAACGTTTATTCGGGCGTGGCGGGAATCAGCCAGGCGCGCGGCTACAGCCTGCTGCGCGAGCTGGAGCGCGTGCAGGAGCAGGGGATTTCGGCCAATGACCGCTATGTGGACAGGAATCGGCAATTAGTCTCTTCGCGAGTCATCTACGACAAGAGCGAGGTCCAAACGGCAACGGTCAAGAGCCGTCTGTTCGACGACCTGTTTTATCTCGGCAGCGACTGTCCTACTGAAGAGGACCGCAAGAAATTTTTCACCTCTGTCGCCAGCGCCATTGACCCTTACCTGGACGAGAGTTCCGGGCCCCGGCTGTTGGAATGGGCGGTCAACGATACGGCGGCGGCTTCAGCCTTTGGCGCGGCGCGCATCTACGTGCCGACGGAGACCTTCGCCCAGAAGTTCGCCTGGGAACAGGTTGCAGAATACTTGCGCCGGGCCGCCGCCCCGCAGGAGAGCGGTGATCGGGTCGTCAACTTATCTTCGGGTTCGGAGCAGGATCGCCAGGATAACGCCACCAGCAAAGTTAAAGGCTTGCTCAAGCTCTTTGAGCAATTGCTCGAACAGGAGTCAAAGCCTGAGCGGGCCAGGGAGGCGTTCGTTCGCAACGAGCTTGACGCCCGCCAGATCGTCACGCTCTGGTACGAGTTGACCGGCAGTAATCGCACGCCTCAGGAACAGGCCGTGCTGCTGACCTACGTAGACCCCTTTTATTCTTTTATCGAAGCCGACCGGCCCGCGGATGTAAAGGAATGGGAGACGAAGACCTTCAAAGAGAACGAGCAGACCAAGGGGGTCAAGGAGAAACAGGAAGACTCCAAGGCGCGATTTGCTGACCGGCTGGAGGAAATCAAAAAGCGCTACACCAACATGGCCGGCGGCGAGCGCACCTTCGAGAAGGGCCGCCGTTACGTGCTCAACACCATCTCTGAGATTTTGCAGAAACGGGCGGATGCCTTGTTCGTCGAAGAGCTGGTTAGGAACCGCACCCAGTTCGCGCAGAATGCGAGCACGCCGGATCAAGGCACGGTACTGACGCGACTGTACGCGGAAGTCACCTGGATGTTAGGCGACCAAGGGCCGATGAGAAAAATTCACGAGATCGTCGGCCAATTCGTGGCGACGCTGGCGAAAGAGGCGGCTGATCGGAACAACCGTTATGCTGCCGGATTGCAGGCGCTACGGGACAGCAGAAAGTCCGGCCTGGGGTTCGGCGTCTGGGTGGAAGGCTCGCAGCAAGCCGCGCGCATCCAAAGCTCCGAATACATCCATTGGTTTCAAAAGTACGAGCTGCTGAAGGATATGCAGCAGATGGTCAACAATGTTGAGAAGCGGCTGAAACAGTGGGAGAGCCTGCTCGGCAGATTGTTCGACAACCTGGTGCGCCGCGAAAGGGGGCGAGACAGCGAGCCCTCGGCGCTGTTTACGGTCACGCAGATCTACCTCAAAGGCACTCTGGAAGAGCGACTTTACCGCGCGGCGCGCAACCGCAGCGCCCTGATCAGCCTCGGCAAGGACCCCGACCCGGAGATGCACGGCTTTCAGGAGCAATTGCGCAGTGAGTCGGCCACGGGGTTGGCCGAAACCTTGTTAAGAGACTCGCACTGGGAGGCGGGCTTGACCGCCGAAGGGATGCCGGAACTGACTTTGGTCATCGAGAGTGATGGCTTCGACAATAGGCGGTATAAGGGGCGGGAAATCCGCGACATTGTCCAGGACCTGTACCGCTACTTCCATCGCCAGATCGACACGAAGCTAGCCAACACAGACATCTTCAAATACCTGCTCTGGCTACAAGACAATCGTGATATTAGCACGGCTCAGGTTGCGCAGTTGCTGAACACGGAAGCTAACGCGCTCATTAACGCCGGCGGCGAGCCCGAAATGCGAACCCTGGTCTATAAAGAGCCGAACGGCACGGATAAGAAGAACCTGGCCGAGGCCATCGTAGGGCGGCTCAAGCCGCTGGCGGGGGTCGAGACGAGCTACTCCGACCGCAACGCCATTATCTTGATCAAAATCAAGAAGCCCGGCCTTGACGAGATTGTCGATATCCAAAACTGCTGGCTCGATTACTTCAGATTGCGTAACGCGCAACTGGCCGGCAAGGAGAGACACGACAATGAGCTGAAGCGGGCCCTCGTCTTCCACCCATTCCGCCAGGAGATGGAGGCGTGGTATATCGAGCGGTACTATAGAACGAAGGCCGGCACCGCCGACGTGCGGACGCTCCGGCCACGTGTCGTGCGGCTGCTGGAATACCCGGAGATGATGCAGCATTTTGTCCATGGCATCGTCACCGGCGCTGTCGAGTACATAGAGGACCGGGGCTGGGTCTGGCACGGGTCGAACGAGGATGTTGACTTAACCAGCGAACGGGAGAACCCTAATGCCGACGTGATCAGCGCGGCGATTTGCTTCGCGCTCAAGCAGGCCGAGGGCAGACCGGACGGGCTGAAACGTATCGCCCCGAAAGACGCGGAGCGCAGTGTCATCAAGAAGGCCGAGCAGCATAACAAGCCACTCACTCAACTGCTCAAGGAGTACATCCCGGCCAAGTTGGACGAGTTCCTGAACAAGCACGCCCCGACGGATTTGAGAGAGCAGTTGAAGATGGTCTTTACCTTCTACTGCGACCCCAGGATTCGCACGGGCTTGCAGCACCGCATGAACTTGGATTAGCGCCGCGAAGTCGTCAGGGCCGAAACCGATGCGCTTGAGGTTTGAACTATGGATCGCAAACGAAAATTCCGCCTGGGCTTGATCATCCTGCTGCTGACGCCCTTTGCTGTGCTGTTGGGCTTTGCAGTTTATGTCTACATCGTCAACGCACAGCCGCAGCTCGGCGATTTGCAGACACGCGTCTCCCCACAGGTCGTCATGCCTTGGGGAGAGGCGACCTACTTCGTAGCTTTCGACGGGCATAAGCCGACGGCTAGCGCGCCTGCCCCTTTGCCGCCGGTTGATATCGTCTTCATGGTGGATGAGTCGGGGTCTATGATCATGACGATCAAAGATATGGCCGCCGCCGCACGCACCGTCACCCAGGAGCTTTCCAAAGAGCAGCCCGGACGTATTCGCTTCTCGGCGATCCGCTTTGACACGAGCGCCCAGGTCGAAGTGGATTGGACGGAAACCCCGGAAAAGCTCGCCGAGGGGCTCGACCGTATCGCGCAAACGGCCAAGGGCGGCGGCAATGATAGCCGCCAAGCCTTTGACAAACTCGACGAGGTGTTGAGCCAGGCCAGGGCGGGAGCCAACAAGGTCATCATCTTTTACACCGACGGCGCCATCGCGAGCTGTAACGGCTGCATCCCCATGTCGGAGGATGAGATACGCGAGGCCGCCAGAAAGCTGCGCGACGAGCAGCATGTTGACATCTATTCCGTCGGCCTGCCCGGGGGGAACTCGGATTCGCTGATGATCGACGTGACGGGGGATTCCTCGCACGTCAAGGACCCGGTAGACAGCAAAGACTTTGCCAACATCTTTCGCGCCGTCAAGGTTTCGGTTATGCCCGGCCTGCACGAAGGCACCGGCGTGTTGTCGCATCGGTTAAATGGCAAGTATTTTTCGGCACCGCTCGGCGGCACAAGCTGGACGCTTAATCGCAGCGGCGACTTGAACCTGCTGATCAACCCCGTCCCCGAAGCCCCTGCGACCTATGCCCACCCCCTCGTGCCCCTGGCGGCGGGCTTGTGGCGTGTCGGTGTTGAGCCGCCCACCCTGAGCCTGGCGGATAAAGAAGGCAAGCTCCATATCTTCACCGCCCAGCACCGCCCGGCACTGCTCAAGGTCACCTGGCTCTTTCTATTATTGATGTTCCTGCCCGCCTTGCTCTGGAGTCTGGGCCACCTGCAACCCCGCCAGCGCCCGATTCAGCCCCCGGAGCGTGCGACGGTATTTCCGCCCCTCAACTCCCCGACCTTGCCCTCCCCTTTGCCCGCTCTGCCGAGGCTTGCCATCGAGCCCCTGGTGCCAATTCCGACCCTGTTCATCGGGCTGGGCGGCGCCGGGCGGCGGGCCGTGCAGGCCGTGCGCGCCGACTTGAAGCAGGCGCACTGCGGGCAAAGCGGCGAGCCCTATCTCTTCTTATGGGTTGATACGGATACGCAAGAGACCGAACGTGAGTCGCCGTTCGAGGATTGGGAGGGCTATCAGATCGAAGCACTGGTTGCACCGCCCCGTGTGCGTCAGGTCGAGTCGTACCTGCCGGAGCCTGCGCGACTGCCCGACCACTTGCTGTGGTTCGATGCTTACTTCTATCGCGAAGCCTCCAGCGAACAGCTTAATTTGTCGGACGGGGTGAAGGGAGATCGGTCGCTGGCGCGCCTGGCCTTGTTTCAATGGCTGGCCCAGCCAGACGGCCTTCGGCCTACACTTGAGAGGAAGGTCCAGGAACTGGCGTCTTTGCCCTCCGCGGATGGCCTGCGTCAGGTCGTTGTCTTTGCATCTGCCGATGGCGGCGTCGGCAGCGGCTGGTTCCTCGACTTCGGGAGATTGCTGCAACGCCTGGGGCGGCGGCTGAATAAAGGAACGGAGGTCCTGCCGGATGTCATCGGCGTCCTGTGCGATGACCCCCTCCCGCCTCATGCCAAGAACCGGCAAGCACTAATGATGGAGTTGGAGACCACCATGAGCGCCGGCAGGTTCCCACAGCGCACAGTCTATCTGCCCGATGATCCGGTCCTTGATCAAAGCGATTCGCAGAGCCCATATCACTGGGTATTCACGACCTCAGGCGGCGACAAGAACGCGCTCGCGGCTCAGTGTGGTGAGTTCGCTTCCACTCTGATTGAGCGCGCGCCGCACGTCACGCTACTTGAGCAGGCGCGCGTGTTGTCGTCGGGCACTGCCATTGCCGCGACCATCCACAGTGCGCATGTCCTGCCCACATTAATTTACGATCAGGTCCGCTGTGAGCTCTTCCTGCGTGTGCTCGGCCCGGACGTACTGCTGGACGTCGTTGGCGACGCAGAGGGCGGATTAAGGCTCAAGCCGGTTGCTACGGAAATGGTCATCCAGCATTTAGATGACTGGGCGCGTTCAGAAGCGAGCGGCAGCCCTTTAAAAGCCCTCTTGCTGGCCGCCGTCCACCCTACCGCAACCGCGAATTTTATCGACCTGGTGCAGCCGCCCCCGCCTGCCGCATTGGAGTGGTTCGGAAATGCATTCGCGGGCTCAGTGACGCAGCGGTTGCAGGGGCAGGGCGAGGTCAATGACATAGGATGGCAGCGGCTCTGGATGCCCGGCGAGGCCGTCGCCACCTTGCGCTTGCTGTCACAGAGGTTGCGCGGGGAGGTCCAGCCGCAACTCCATTCTCGCGCCGCCTCCGCGCCGGTCAGAGAGATCGTCGATCACGTAGCCGGCCTTGCCGAATCGGCAGCGGATGCGCTGGAGGGGTGGGTAGAGGCATTGTGTCAGGCGTCTGAGAAAGGCGAATCGGAGCGCCGCCGCCTGGAGCAGACGCGCCGCCGCCTCGTCCAACTCCAGCGGCGCATTTACCTCGGCACAGAGGTGCGTCCGGACCTGATTGAGAAATGGGGGCGGGCGGGGTTGGAGACCTGGCTCGGCACTGCTGACACCATCGCTGCCATCCGCCAGCGATTATTTTTCGTCGTCACTGCGAACGGGCCACAGGCCGAGGTGATGGTCCGTTCCTGCATCGAAGAGCCGAAGATTTTCACCACCGCTGCGGAGTTCATCAATGCGATAGGCCGCCTTACGCGCGCTCTGGCGCTGACGGTCCCGGCAACACGTATCGGCGGCGCGCTGGCCGATACGGACCACCCGCGACGGCGCAACATTGCCGAAGCACTGGTGCAGACCCAGACGCATCCGCGGCAGGTCTTACTGGTCTCTCCGCAGACGACCGGCTTGAATCGCGACGAGCAGGAAGCGTTGGAAGCGTTCACGCGGCAGATCCCTCAGCCCTCGCACCATGTGTCACGGCGGCACCAAAACGGCGACGATCAGTCGGCCATAAGGCGTATAGAGCTTGCGGAGGTCGTCGCTGATAAAACCGTTTCGGCAGACCGGCAGAATCCATTCATCGAGATGACAGACAGCATCGCGGAAACCTTGCGCCGCCGCGCCGAGAAGAAATATAGAGTCATGGTGGCAGCCTTCCCGCCGCGATTACGCCTGGCCCTGGCGAACCCCGCCGCTTTCCGCTCTTTCGCACGCGCCTATAAAGCCGGCCATATCGTGCAACGGGAGGATGAGAGCGGCCGGGAGCAGTGGTTCTTCACCGGCACCACCCAGTTCCTCACCTATGGGCGAGAGCAGTCTCTTGCGTACGCTGCCGCAAACTATTCCCGTGACGTCGTCAACCCGCAAGAGACGTTTATGGGCGCGGCGACGAAAGGAGCGTTCGAGAAGCTCAAGCAGTGGAGCACAGGAAATCTCGCCTCGGATGAAGACGTCTGCACGCTGGTTGCCATAGATGTGTATGAATAGTGTTATTCCGAGGGCAGGCGCGCAAGCAAAGCGGTCGAACTCACGTTATTTTAGATGATCGCCCGCTTTGAGTGGGCGCCTGATTAGTTCCGAATCGTGCCGTCTGGCAAGGTGGTTTTTTCCAGGTGCGCCTTGTCGAGTTGCATTAGCGTCACGTTCGCCCCCGTCAGGTCGGCACCCTGAAGGTTGGCTTTCTCTAGTACCGCGCCGGTTAAATCGGCCTGCCGAAGATTAGCCTCCCCCAGATTGGCGTAACTGAGGTCGGCATCCCTGAGATTGGCTTTATACAAGTTGGCTTCAAAAAGAAAGGCGCCCCGCAACATAGACTGCTCCAGATTAATCTCATGCAAATCGGCGCGCGGCAGGCTGGTCGAGCACAGATCAACTTGGCGAAAATCGGTGCCCCGCAAGACGACGCGCGTATAGCCGGCGAGCAGCTCTGAGTCACTGAGAAATCTGAGCAACAGGCTCTTCAGAGGCGCATCCAACTTCGTCAAGACCTCCATCGTTCGTTCCTGCACATAGGCACGCGCGTCAGGCTCAGACAGCCTGAGCAGACGCAGCTTGATATCCTCGTGATATGCGGCGAAGGCGCGTTTGCGGTCTTCTGGTCCGGGCTGCGTGTAATTCACCGAGATGAACCAGGCGACGGAAAGCATGATAATCATCAGGAGAATACTTCCCGACGCCCCCACGAATATGTCTGTAAAGTTAGCCGACTCGTTGGTAAACGCCCGCTTGCCGGTAAGCAGAATGATGCTGGCCGAGGGCAGCGTCCATAGGCCACAACCTAGCCCCCCGAGCCTCAAACACCCCACAGACGATTTGGCAAGCAGCTTGTCTTGGCGGAACTGCTGCCCGAACAATACCTGAATGCGCCATCCCAACAAGGTGAGCATAACGGCGATGATGAGAAATATACTGGCGGTCAGGATGGCCATTTTCCGATTCGTAGCGCCTGGCTGGCCGAACTGCGACATATCGAACGTGGCGGCTGCGAGCGTAAATAAGACCCCGGCCACGAGTACGAATCCCGCCAGGACGTAACACACAAAGGCCACGATGCGCGCGACCTTCCGGTGAGGGTTTATGTCAATCACTATTCCTCCGAAGGTACTTCCGGCGAACTATGATCGCTGCTACACCCAGGCCGGCGGCGATCAAAAGGAAAAAGCCGCCGGCCAGAAATCCTGCCAAGCGGTTGTTCAACGGGTCGCCCGGCTGCTGGGTGCCGAGGAAGGGCGTAACCATGGCGACGACCGCCAAAAGGGCAAAAAACAGCGCCGCCAGGGTTAAGATGAAGAAGATCAATTTCGGCGAGACGCCCGGCGGCGTGGCCGGTAAGACCAGAGCCGGGTTTTTATCATCGATCCCTTTCTGCTGCCCGGCAGGTGGCGCGGCTCCGTTAGGGTGGATGTGTTCGGACAGCGCCTTGTTCAACCGCTCCTGGTATTCAGACGTGGGTAAATAATATCGCTCCAATCCCTGAATCCGATTAATCGTGTCTTGCAGCGGGGAGGGGAATTTGACCTTCTCCCAATAGATATGTACGAACGGTTTGCCGACGTTTAATGCCGCATGCACCTCTTGCATAACGTGACCGGACCGCACCGCGGCTCGCGTCATGAAGACGATGAAGCAAGAGCATTTGGCTATGGCCTCCTGGATGACTTCGTTCCAGATGTAGCCGGGAGTAAGCTCCCCTATGTCATACCATATCCTGTAGCCCAGGCTTTCGATGCGCTTGATTTCGGGGCGAACGGCATCAATATCTTCGCGCGCGTAGCTGACAAAAATGAAAGGCTCATCGGATCGCAGCATATGCACTGGCCTGCCGACACCGGAAACCAGGTGTCAGTTGAGAAGAGATAGCACGAGCGCGCTCATGATCCTGATAATGGCGACGGCCAACGCCACCATGACCAGACCCGCAGCGAAGATGGCCGCTAGCCAGGTGAAAACAGTCATGACCTTATTCAGCATGGTGTTCGGCGGGCGCGGTATGTCGATATTGAGCGCGTTGAGGACCGGCCGCAGCCTGTCAACCGTAACGTCTCCTGAGTGGGAGATGAGTTGGCCGATCAGCTCGTCGGGACGGCTGGCCTCGCGAACAAAGTAAGGATTCCAGGAACTATCGAATATCAGATACAGGGGCCCCTTCAACCGCTCCGGTAACCTTTGGTCAGGGTGGATTCTCTGGAAGAGGCTGCGGAACTCTTCATACACCTTCTCTCTACTCTTTTTCCAGCCTCGGAAGTGGAGATAAAAAACGACCCGCTCGGGTGAATCCTGCTGCAAGACCTGCTCGACCTCCCAGCGGATGCTTGGGGCGCGGCCTGGCCGTACGATGACCAGCTTGGCTTGTGCCATATACCTTAAAATCTCCTGCTGCCAATCACCGCCCGCATAAACTCGCGAGGCACCAATCGGGCGCAGCCGCTCGTTTGGCTTGCCGAAGGTGATGAAATCACCGACCCGCTCGAAGGCATCTTTGAACGCTTGCTCTTTGCTGATGTTGATGACCAGAGGCGCAAAGCTGAGTACCCACCACACGCCATCAAGCATACCCGTGTAAACCAGCGCGCCAGCCGAAGCGCCCACGAGCAATTGCAAGATATTTCGCGCATCCAGTGCGAATGGGCGTAAATAAAGAAACAGCATTCTCTGCGAGCTTTTTGCCGCCTCCTCCGTGCGGGGCGCGGGCTCCGAGCCGAAGATCATCGGCCACAGGAAGAACAGGATTCCACCCGCGGAGGCAAGAACGCCGAACACCCACAAAGGGATGCCGGTCAGGTGGGCGCCGAACACGCCCCATTTCGTGGCATACGGCCCTTCGGCGCCAGCCAGCATGATCAGTAGAGCCGAGCCCTGGACAAAGCTTCCTTTCGTTATTCTCTTAAAGACGTTCATGATGCTCGGCTCAAGAAATAAATAGCGGCCCAGGCCCCTTCCGGCTTCCTCTGTTTCGTTGATGCCCTGCCGGGTGGCCGCAACCTGCCTTCAGCGATCCGCCCAGGGAGGCCAAACCACTTTCACCACAGTCCCGCGGCTGCGGGCGTACGTCACGACGTCACCAGTCCCCCCCTTACCTCTGGCCGGCTTCCCGTCCCAAACCGCGACCAGGAAGTCGCAACAATCCACGACACGTTGTCCCGCCGCCAGATACGCCTCTTCGCTTGGCTCGGGATAATTCAACGTCTCAACGTCTTCGGCGCGGCTGAGGAGCAGGTGATAGCGTTCGCGGTCATCATCCTCTGTGAAAGCCGTTTCGTAGCCTTGGCAGGGGATGATGACGTGCAACTGGCCGCCGTGCTCCAATATAAGGGAGGCGAATAACTGGTCGGCTCCGGGGGCCAGCGCGGAGATTCCCACTAGCCCGTCGGTTGCCTCCGAGATGATCTCCGCGAGGCCACTTTTTACATAGGCGAGCGCCTCCGGCGGAATATCCTGATGGCCTGACAACCCAATCTTCATAAGCGCCCTTCTTTAGCCATTCGCCAGTAATGCCTACCCAACGGCGTCAGCCGGCATTTCTTTTTCAGCATGGCCGCGTAGTACATATGCTCGGTCCCGACCGGCTCTACCAGCTTTGCGGCGCGGCATTTCTGAAGGATGGCAAATATAGCTTCATGCTCTTTATTTCTCGGCCTGACGGACGGCTCGTAAGAGCGATCCAAGGGCAGCGAGCTGTCCTGCCTCTGAAATATCTTCGGCAGAAGTCGCACCTCGGCAATCGGCACCCAGGGAGAACATAGCCGCAGCTCGTGAAGCCGGTCTACATTGGATTTGAACATGGGACGCTGTCTCCACGGCCCGAACGATTCTGACACGTAAGTGAAGACGCTGGCGACGGTCACTTTCCCAAGTACGTCAGCCGCGCCGCTTTTAAGCGCCTCGCACAGGTAAGACGAAAATAGGCCCCGCCCCTTTTCTGTCTCCGCGGCGGTCTGGTCACCCCGGCTGGCCGAGAGGATGGACACCCCCGAGCGCAGAGCGGCGACGTTGCTTCCCAATTGCGGGACGCCGCCGGCCCCGCCCGCGTAACAGCAGTCGAGGATGATCAAGACCTCTTGTACCTTGGAGTCCTGGACCAGGCCAAGGATGGTGGACAGTGCCATTCCCAGCTCTGGATATGCGCCATCTTGTGTAGCGATGACGACGTCACTCTGCTTCTGCTCGCCATGCCCCGCGAAGTAGAACAACGCCACGTCCGCGCCGGGCGCGAACAATGCTTTGAGGTCGGAGAGTAAGCTGCGGCGGTCCACCCGGTCCTTGGGTGCTTTCCTCACTTGACAGTCGAAGTTGGGGGACCGGTTCTCGTTCTTCGCGAGCAGGGGGTGAAGCGCGTCGACGTCGTTGACACACCCCTGCAAAGGCGACATGTTGTCATAACGGTCGATTCCGACCAATAACGCACGTTTCAGCATTTTCATAGGCCATCAATAAAGTCGGCGATACCCTGCCAAGTCCAGGGAATGATGCGGTAGCCATTCATCTCGACAGGCCGCGTGTAATCGTCTTTGTAGATCCACAGACCGATCATCGGCTTGCCTTCTTCTTTGGCGCAGTTTATTTCCCACGTCTCGCCGCTTGAATTTAAAGTGTTCTTGCTGATTAAAGCAATGACGCCGTTCGAGCGACGAATGCGGGTGCGGACCCGCTCCTTCCAATTACTTTCATAGCGTTCTTTGACTGATAGGTCCACGTACTCGAAGGGGCACTTCGTGTTCAACGACTGCCCTTTGAGTAAGTCCCTCTGGTGCTCGTCCTCAATGGGGAATGCTACAAATATTACTTTAAGGTTGGCCATCTCGTCCTCCTTTGTGCAGCGCGTCAGCCGGACAAGCCCGCCCCTCTCGTAGAGCGCGACGATGAGCCTGGCGAACGGCTCAGGGGCGGCACCGGCGCATAAACCCATACTTAAGATTGATGCAATGAAAATTATGCATCAGCGTGCTCGGCGATGTCGGAGAGGCCTTCAGGAGCCTTTCATACTCCTGGTCGCATTCTCTCCATTCTTTGTACAGTTGACCGCACTCCTGGCCACCTGCGGGGCCGCTCGGGGCGGCCGGGCTAACTCGTAGGAATTCCCAGGGCGTCTCCGGCAGCCCTGGCACCGGCGTGAGCATTTCTTGTTCGGGGAGATTGACCTTGAGCTTCTCGCCGCGCCCTAGCTGTTCAGACACATCCTGCCAAAACAGGATGGAGGCACGGTAAAACTTTGCCGCCTGAACGGCCCGCCCCCTTTCCATATCTCTTGCGTGTTTGTCGTTAGAGTTTATATAAGAGGCCAGGATTTGCAGGGCGGGCGTTTGCGCGAGAATGAATGAATCAGCATGTAAACGGTAAAGCGTTGCCCAGGCATGCCAGGTCTGAGCGTCACTGTACCGCCCCGCTCTCTGAGCGCTCTGCTCCTTTTTTTCGATGGCCTCTGCGACCTGGTTCAACACCCACGAGGCGGAAGGCTGATCCTGGGCGGGTCTGGCGCAGACGGTCGCGGCGATGACTGCGCCAAGCATGGCGAGGGTGACAATTCGTCCAACCGTCATGAGCTTTCCTCTGGCCTATGGGCGCCCGATCATCTGCGCGCCGCGCTCCAACATGCCGGCTCCTATGCTTCGACAGGGATTCCGAGATGCCAGATTATGGCGACAATCGGGTCCGTGTCGCAAGAATGACTCCCGTCAACTCTTCCTGCTCTGCCGTGAGCGCTTCGTGTTCCTTCGCCTTCTTAAACAGCGCGAGGCTGTGTTCAAGCACCCGCCGCGCTTCCTCTCGCCCTTCTGCGGTCGAGACATCCAGCACACTAAGATACTCGGTGACATTATCGACATAGTCTATCGCGTGTTTAGCCCTCACCCAGTCATCCGGCCCCTCCCAGATGTTCAGCAGGTCGCGCCAACGTTTCCGCTCGGGCTCCAACAACGCGCCCTGTAAATTCGGCGACGTATTTGGCTGCCAAGCTCTCAGGCGGCCTTTGAGGACAGGGACAATCAGGGTGTCGCCCTTCTCATAAGCCGCCTGCGCTTCTTCAAGCCTACCTTGGGTCGCCAGGATGTGGCCGAGCGAAGGGTAGATGTGGCGAAGACCCTCTAAGCACTGCACGTTCTCCGGGTAGTCTCGCCGGAGGGTTTCGAGATTATTGATGGCTGCCACGAGCCGCAGTTCCCTACTTATAGCACTATCCAGTTTCTGGTTTTCTTCGGGGAAAGCGATCAGCGGAATGACTCCTGTCGCGTCGAGAGCCAATTGAGCGTTGCGCTTCTCGCGCTGCTGCGTGAGGAAGAGGCCGATGCTTAAGCCGGCCAAGATCGCAACCAGCGCGAGCATAGCCGCAACGGTGGTAATGGCTCGCCTGACGAAACGCTCGTGTTCGCGCCGCCGTAGGTCGTCATAACTGCAATCGAGGACTGTCGCAATCAACCGCAGCTTTTCGTGTTTAAGGAGACGTAGCGATTCCGCCTCGGTCTTGGCACGTATATCAGCAGCCAACGGCTGGGCCAGTAGCCTGTCCAGCCCAGGTGCCGGCTCTGCGCTGCCGCGTCGGGGCTCAGCCTTGAGTAATTCAGTAGGGAAGACCTCGGCGGGTTCTCCCTCAATCAGGATTGGCAGGATACGCTCCTCTCTCCCCAAGTTACGGAATATGGCGATCTCCTGATTCACCCAAATCGAGTTCCGCGAACGCGGCGAACAGATCACGACCAGGAAGCGCGATTTCTCCAGCGCGTCCCTGAGTTCTGCGTCGAGGCTCGCGCCGGCACGGACTTCATCGCGGTCGCGGAAAACCTTCTTGAGCCGCCGCGGTAAGCCTCGACTCTGCGACCCTTTTTTGACCAGCGCGGCGGGCACGCGGTAGGCCTCCAGCGACCTGTGCAGGCGTTCCGCGACCTTGCGGTCGAATTGACTCCCGTCCTCCTCTTTGCGAAAACTGCTATAGCTAATGAAAATGTCGTAAGCGTAGTCAAATTGCTCTGCGGTCACCATAGGGCCTTCCCGGAGATTTAAAATCTGAACCCCATCCCGTTTACGAGCTCGGCTCGACCTCTAAAGAAGAGAGCATCTTCTTCAGCGCCCTTACGCCTTCATCATTTCCGCTCAAGCTAATAAACAAAGCCGTGTGAGCGCCCAACAAGAAAATGCCATAGCCCCTACGAGGGTCGTACTGGTCACCTCTGAGATACGTAACGTCCTGCCGGAAAGCGTCTCGGTCGCCCAGCCTCACCTTGTAAACCGCGCTGACCTGATCGACATGCGTCTGCCCTTTTAGAGCCCCCAGCCAGCCGTCGAAGAAGGGCTTAGCGATTTCGGCCAACATTTTTGCTTTCAGGTCGGCAGGATAAGAATCCATGGGAGGTTCTTTGAGACTGAGGATGGAGAGCCGGGCCGCGTTATACTTGTCTGAGCTTATCAAGGTGGCGAAGGCCTGTGTGTCTATACTGATCAACTCCACCCATCGCTCCTCATTCTTGCTTCGCTCAACCTTCCAGCCTTCCAGGAGATTAATAGCGAAGCTCCCGTCCGGGTCTTTGTAACGCTTAAACGGGAGATTACCGAGGTCGTCAGGTCCAGAGTTTTTTTGACTCTGTAGGCTCTTGCTGGTCCCACATCCTTGAACCACGAGCAGGACAATGAGGGTGTAAATCTTAGCGATCATCATAAGCTTCTTCGTAGGAATGAATTCTCTCCAGGTCTCACGTACCGGTCGGAATCCATCTCCATATCCTCTAATCCCTAGTGTCGAACTAAGCGAAATATTACATATTGAAATGGTCCCTGGCCCTCTTTTAAGCCTGATAAGCATAATCGCGTAATCGGTGTGTTTAAACTGGCGCCCGACGTTTGGCTGTGCCGGCGCGTGGCGCTCTTGCTCAAGCTCAGTAGCGCACATGGGTTTAGCCTCTATTTAGCGCCTTGAAGTGTAACCCAAACCAGTCTTGCCGAAATCGGATATTATCGGGTACGTTTGCGGGTATGTGGCAACTGGAAGCCAAAACTCTGGGGCTTGAGGTCTCCCACGCCGCGCTGCAACTGATCGCCGAGATCGACGAGTTCAAAGGCAAGTGGGCGGCCTTGCGCACACTCTCCCCGGAGCGCCTCCTCGCCTTGCGCCACGTCGCCACCGTCGAAAGCGTCGCCTCTTCAACCCGGATTGAGGGTGTGAAGCTGACCGACCAGGAGGTCGAAGCCGTGCTCGCGAACCTCCAGCGTCACACGTTTCGCTCGCGTGACGAGCAGGAGGTTGCCGGCTATGCCGAGGCGATGGGTCTGGTCTTTCAATCCTGGGAAGAACTGACCCTGAGCGAAAACCACTTGTCGCAACTCCATGCCCTGCTGCTCAAATACAGCGACAAGGACGAGCACCACCGCGGCCGCTACAAGAAGTTGACGAATAACGTCGTCGCCTATGACGCGGACGGGCGCGAGATCGGCATCATTTTTGAGACCACGCCGCCGTTTCAGACCCCCTGGGAGATGCAGCAATTGATCGATTGGGCAAACCGGGCGGCGGCCGAAAAATGGCTGCACCCGTTATTGATCATCGCCGCCTTCGCCGTGACGTTCCTGGCGATTCATCCCTTTCAAGATGGCAACGGCCGGCTGTCGCGGATCCTGACTGCGCTGATGTTGTTGCGGGCCGGCTACGCCTACGTGCCCTACGCTTCGCTGGAGAGCATCGTCGAAGAGAATAAGGATCACTACTACGCGGCGCTGCGGCGGACGCAGGCGACCTTGAAAAGCGAGAGGCCGGACTGGGAGACGTGGGTCGGCTTTTTCCTCCGCTGTCTCAAGAAGCAGAAGGATAACTTGCAGGCCAAACTGGAGCGCGAACACATCCTGGCCGAGTCGCTGCCGCCGCTGTCGCAGGAGGTGATCTCGCTGTTGCGGCAGCACGGGCGATTGACAATCTCCGACCTTGAGCGGCTCACCGGCGCCAATAAGAATACGCTCAAGGTGCGTCTGCGGGAACTGACTGCGTCGCGGCAGATTTCCAGGCACGGGAGAGCGAGGGCCACCTGGTATGAACTCGGGCGCGGGCAAATCCCGCCGTAGTTATTCGCCCTCGCTGCGGCAGAGGCTGCACCAGAACATCGCCTCATCACCAGAGGGAGCGCGGCCTCGTGTGAACGAGTTGCACGTACGTGCGAGCCAGTGGTTTGAAGATCATGGCTCGGCGATTGAAGCCTTCCACCATGCTGCCGCCGCCGATGATGTCGAGCGCGCCCAGCGACTCATCGCAGGAGACCGGATTCCCCAGCACCTTCGCAGTGCCGTGGCTCCTATATTGGACTGGCTTGGGTCGCTGCCCAGGAAAGTCCTCGACGCCAGGCCCTGGCTGTGGTGGAGGCATGCCTCATTGTTGCTGATTCATGGCCAGACGACCGGCGTGGAAGAGAAACTCCAGGCCGCCGAAGATGCCTTA
This sequence comes from Blastocatellia bacterium, assembly GCA_035275065.1. NCBI lineage: Bacteria > Pseudomonadati > Acidobacteriota > Blastocatellia > Blastocatellia bacterium. The sequence goes on along the minus strand of DATENM010000076.1, from coordinate 19,277 downwards.
CAAGGCCGCTGGGCGGAAGACCCTGACCGGAATCTTGTCGGGCTGATCGCCGAGGCCCGGTCCGTGCTGGCGCTCCCCCGATACGATGTAGAAACCATGCTCGCCCAGTCGCGCCGCGCCCTGGAGTATCTGAACCCTGACAGCCTGATTCCCCGCGCTACCGCCTATTGGGCGATGGGGTCGGCTTACGTCTTCTCGCGAGATAGTGCCGCGGCCCGCCGGGCCTTTACCGAAGCGATCTCTCTCAGCCAGGCATCCGGAGATATCTTTACGGCCATCCTGGCGACAGTCGGCATGGGGTATGTGGAGGAGGTAGAAAACCAGTTCGATGTGGCCGCCGCCACCTACCGGCGGGTGCTGCAAATGGTGGGTGATCAACCGTTGCAGATTATCCACGAAGTACACCTTGGCCTGGCCCGCATACTCTACGAATGGAACGATCTCGATGCCGCTGAACAACACGCGCGACAGGGCCTCGACCTGGCGAAGCAGTATGATCGGGTGATTGACCGATTTATTGTCTGTGAGGTGTTTCTGGCCCGCCTGAAGCTTGCGCAGAGAGACGTGGCCGGCGCGGCTGCTGTTTTAGCTGAGGCTGACCAATCCGTGCGCCGGCATCATTTCTTACACCGGGCGGCTGAGGTTGCTGCCGCTCAAGTGGCTACTTTCCTTCACCAGGGCAATCTGGCGGCGGCCGAGCGGCTGGCCGAGATGCACCAACTCCCCCTCAGTCAGGCCCGTGTACACCTGGCCAGGGAAGACGCGTCGGCAGCACTGGCCGTCCTGGAGCCATTGCGCCGGCAGGCGGAGGCAAAGGGTTGGCAGGATGAACGGCTCAAGGTAATGGTTCTCCAATCAGTCGCTCACCTTGTGCATGGCGAAAAGGACAAGGCGCTGCAACTGCTGGGTGAAGCGTTGGCGCTGGCGGAGCCCGGAGGCTTCGTCCGCCTCTTTGTCGATGAAGGCGAGCCGATGGCTCACCTATTGTCTGAGGCAGCCACACATGGAATGATGCCGGCCTACGTCGCTAAACTGCTGACCGTATTCGAAACTGAAAAGCGAAAGAGCCAAGATCAATCTTCACTGACTACCGCCCCGCCTGCCCATTCGCTCGTCGAGCCATTAAGCCGGCGCGAGTTAGAAGTGCTGCGGCTCATCGCCCAGGGATTCTCCAATCGAGAGATCGGCAAGCGCCTCTTCCTGGCGCTGGTAACCGTGAAGGGGCACAATCAGAAAATCTTCGGCAAATTACAGGTAAAAAACCGCACTGAAGCCGTAGCCCGTGGCCGCGAGTTGGGTCTGTTATAGCCAGGCAATCTAAAACCATACCCCAAAACCATACTTAAGTATCTATGCGCCACTACCGCATTGAGGATATTGTGGCGGGGACCTGATGTGGTCAGCCGCAAAAGGTGCAAGGTGATGGCAGAAGCACTTAATCGAACCGTTGATACCAGTCAGCCGACGATCTATCAAATCCGGGTCAAGGGCCATCTGGGCTCTCAATGGAAGGACTGGTTTGGGGGCCTGAGCGTCACGCTGGAGGATAACGGCGAGACGCTCTTAACCGGCCCGGTGGCCGATCAGGCTGCGCTGCATGGGTTGCTAAGGAAAGTGCGTGATTTAGGAATACCACTGGTCTCGGTCATTAGTGTAGATCAGTGAGACTCGTTCATATCATTCAAAAAGGGGAAAACATGCAAGACACCACCGACGTTACTCACATGGATTCGGAGCGCAGAGCCTCTCACGGGCCTGGCCACTGTCCTGGCGCGCGACCTGGCAAACGTTTCGGAAAACTAACAGCAAAAGGCCCGGCGGCCCTGCTGATCTGCCTTCTTGCGCTAGCTTCCGTCGCCCAGGCCCAGGAGCCGCAGAAAGCTGCCGCCGTGCAGTCGGACGCGCAGAAGGCGCTCCAAAAAATGAAAACCTTGGCGGGGTCGTGGCAAGGTACGATTATGGGCATACCAATCAGCCTCACCATTCGCGCCGCATCCAGCGGGACCGCAATTCTGCATGAGGCGAATACACCTGGAGGGAACCCGCCAAACCATGAGATCACGATGTTCTACCTGGACGGGGATCGTTTGCTGGCGACCCATTATTGTGACGCCGGGAATCGGGTTCGCTTGGAGGGGAAGATGTCGCCGGACGGAAAGACACTCGAGTTCAGTTTTCTCGATGTCGTCGGAAGCACGCGGGGAGGATACGTGAAGGATCTGGCGATCACCATGATTGATACGGACCATCATATCGTAGCATTTACTTTCATTATGCCAGACGGTAAGCCGATGCAGCTGCGCGGCGAATTTCTACGGGACAAATGACCGGGCGATAGCAGGGCAACGTGAGGGCGCGCGACTTCCCTGTTACTGCTTCAAACAACAAGCCGCTCACGCTAGCTCAATTGTTGACGGACCCAATTAACGACAAAGCGCCAAAGTCTCTTCTTGGTAAGAACGAAGAGATCGCTCGTTGCCGAGTTAGACATCTCCCGAACAATAAGGGCCGATTTGTTCGTTATGGGCATTCAGCGCCGCACGACTTATTGACAGCAGGAACCTCATTCCATAGGCTCGACAAACGAACGACACCCCGTCTGATTTCTGAAAGGAGCTTATTGCATGAAGCATTCTGTTCTCTATGCGGGTGCCCTCATAGTCGGTTCGGTTGGAGGATGGGGCGAAAAATGATCCCGCCTCTCTGGTTAGACTTTTCTATGGGCAACGAAGAACTAAAAGCGGAGGCGGATCAGCTAATGCGGGAATGCCGTCTACCGGAACTGCTCTCGGCCTACTTGCGGTGGTTCGTTGGCGGCAGTTACAGCTACGATCTGATGTGCTGGCGGGACCTGGATGTGTACATCCTCGACCCGAGGGCTGATTTTAAGCGTTGCTTTGAGGTCGCCTACGAGCTGACGTGCAGGCTTGCCGCAAAGAAGTCCCGGTTCACCAACAACGTCGGGGGCGAGCCCAACGGCCTCTATTGGGGGATCAAATTAGGAGACGAGCGGCAGGGCGCATGGAAGTTGGACCTCTGGTTCTTGGACCTCGACAGCTATGCAGAACATGCGAATTATTCAGCCAATATGAAGGGAAAGCTAACTGTCGACGCGAGGTCGGCGATACTCGAAATTAAAGAGGCGTATTGGCGGCGACCTGAATACAGGGATACCGTCACCAGCGACCTGATCTATCGTGCGGTGCTCGAAAGGGGCGTCAAGAACATCAATGACTTCGAGCGCTTCTTAGCCGAAGGCGCTTCGTAAAGGCGAAGCGCTTCAGGTACTTTACAAACGATTGCGAGCCGAGCGCCGCTGAGCTACGCCGGCCAATGGAACCCCCGTCAGCGCAGGGTTCGGCCAGCCTCTTTTATATATCAAACCCGGGCCGTTTGCTGCGCGGCCTGCCCATCATGACATGAAATAGCAGGGGCGGTGCTTTCGCTTTTTTTAGGGATTTGGTTGTGATATATCTTACGCGCGACCGACAGCGAAGCCCCGCGCGGCGGCTTAGTTTAAGCGGAAGGGAATGAGGTCCTTAGCGGCCGACACGCAAAAAAGGTGAATGATAGACGGCGTCTCGGCAGATGAGTTTTCATTAATGAATCCTCATTACCTGTAGCGAGGCTCAAGCGGCAGGGTCGGCCCAATGATCAACGCTTATGCGCCTGGCTCCCGTGACGAAACTGTTCGCTCTTATCCGCATCAGGGTGTGTGCCTGCATGACATTATTCTTTTGCCTGATGATAAGCTCCCGCTCAGCCCCACCAGCCATGACGCAATTCTACTTCGATGCGTGGACTACTGATAATGGGCTACCGCAAAACGCCGTCAACGCAATTCTCCAGACTCGCGACGGGCATCTCTGGCTGACCACTTTCGATGGGCTGGTGCGATACGACGGCGTGCGATTCACCGTGTTCAATACTGCAAATACGAAAGGCATCAGGAGCGGCCGCTTCACACGCCTGTACGAAGATGGCGCGGGCAATCTGTGGGCGGCGACTGAGAACAGCGGGCTGACGCGCTACACGGATGGCGTCTTCAGGACTTATACGACTCGGGACGGGTTACCCAACAACTACGTGCGGTGGATGCGTGAAGAGGCGGACGGGAGTTTAATAATGCAGGTCAGCGAAGGTTTCGTCCGCTGGAAAGATGAGGGGTTTACGCCCTACTCGCCGGAGCAGGAGGGCCTTCCAGATTTTGGACAACCCGTCACCAGGGGCACCGTCTGGCACCGGTACCCCGACCGTTGGCAGAGGATGACCGAAGGCCGAGTTACCCGTGTGATCCCGGCTGAGAACCTGTCCCCGTCCGACATCAAGTCAGTTTATGAGGATCGCGTCGGGAGCCTCTGGGTGGCGACTGCGGACGGAAGTCTGAGGCAATTTAAGGGCGGCCAGTGGACGGCCTACCCGGTAAGCGATCCGCAGTCTCAGGGATTTGTTCAGACGATTTGCGAAGACCGACAAGGTAATCTCTGGGTCGGGACAGCCAAGGGGAGCCTGTTGCGTTTCCGCGACGGAAAAGCCACGCTCTATCCTCTCCCCGAGGACTTCACGGGTTGTCACATTGGGGTCGTGTATGCGGACCGCGAGGGCGGGCTATGGGTCGGAACCAGCAGCGGGCTGCTCCGCTTGCGGGAACAGATCATTACCCCCTACACCGAGTCTGATGGCCTGGCGGCTAATAACGTCTATCCGATCCTCGAAGACAGCAAAGGGGCGATCTGGATCGGCTCCTGGTCGGGCTTAACCAAGTACGAGAACGGAGTCTTCATACGCCAGCCGGCTCCCGAAGGACGCGCCTTCAGTCAGGTGACGGCGCTCTACGAAGACCGCGAAGGCGGTTTGTGGGTGGCTTTCTACGGCGGCGAAGTATGGCGCTACAAGGGTGAGCAAGTTACCGTTTTCACCCCTCAGGATGGCCGACTCTCAAAGACCGGCATTCACGCCATCTATCAAGACCGCGCCGGTAATTATTGGTTCGGCTCGCGCAACGGCTTGATCCGTTATAAAGATGGCGCGACGACACGCTACACGACCGACGACGGCCTGACCGCTAACGAGATCAGAGTGATTCATGAAGACCGCGAAGGCACGCTCTGGGTCGGGACAATGAGCGGGCTGACGCGCTACCGTGGCGGCGTCTTTAGCGCCTTTGAGGAGGGGGACGGCCATCCAGGCTCACAGATCAGAACCATCTATGAAGACAGCGACGGAGTCCTTTGGGTAGGGACCTATGACATGGGATTGATGCGCTGGCACAATGGCCGTTTCACCCGCTACACCACATACGACGGGCTATTCAGCAATGGCGCCTTCCGCATCCTGGAAGACGAGCGCGGCCGCTTCTGGATAAGCTGCAACACGGGGATATATCGGGTGAGCAAACAGGAGTTAAATGATTTTGCCGACGGCAAGGCCGTTGCCGTTACTTCGATTCCTTACGGCAAGCGTGACGGCATGCGCAAAGCCGAATGCAACGGCGGTTCGCAGCCGGCGGGGATCAAAGCGCGAGACGGCAAGTTGTGGTTCCCGACTCAGGAAGGCGTGGCCGTCATCGACCCGGAGCGCGCGCCGATCAACACACGGCCACCGTCCGTGATGATCGAAGATGTCCTGCTCGACGGCCGGCTTGTGAGCACGGGCCGGGCGATACGGGTTGAGCCGGGTCAGGAGCGACTGGAGATACACTTCACGGGGCTGAATTTCGTCATGCCGGAAGGGATCAAGTTCAAGTATAAGCTGTCGGGTCTCGATACCGAGTGGGTGGACGCCAGTACACGCCGCGTCGCCTACTACTCACACATCCCGCCGGGCGAATACGCCTTCACGGTGGTCGCGGCCAACGAGGACGGCGTGTGGAACCTGCAAGGAGCCAGCGTGCGGATTAGTGTCGTGCCGCCATTCTGGCGGACCCAGTGGTTTCTGTCACTCGCGCTGTTAGGGCTGCTGGGGACGGCCCTTCTGCTCTACCGGCATCGAATCACCCAGTTGAAAAAAGCCCATGCCGCGCAGGAGGCGTTTTCGCGGCAGTTGATCGCCTCGCAGGAAGGCGAGCGCAAAAGAATCGCCGCGGAGCTGCACGACGGTCTAGGCCAGCGCTTGATTGTGATTAAGAACCTGGCGCTGATGATGCTGCACAGGCCAGCCGACTCCGAACAGGCCCGGCAGCAGGTTGAGGAGATTTCGGCGGAAACCTCGCAGGCGATCCACGAAGTGAAGGAGATATCTTATAATCTCAGGCCGCACCAGTTGGACCAACTCGGCCTGACCAGGGCCATCGAGGCGAGGATAAAGCGGGTAGGCGAGTCCTCAGATGTCGTCTTCCGCACCAAGCTTGATAAGCTCGATGGGCTATTCACGAAGGAAGCAGAGACCAGCCTGTACCGTATCGTGCAGGAGGCCGTTAATAACATCATTAAACACTCCGGGGCAACCGAAGCGCAGGTCGTGATCGCGCGGGATGAGGCCGGGGTACACATCACAATCGGGGATAATGGTCGGGGCTTTTCGACAGATGTGGCCGCCGCCGAATCTCGCTTGCCAAGCTTCGGCCTCTTCGGCATTTCCGAACGCGTGCGGATGCTCGGCGGAGGACATACGATTAACTCCGCCCCGGGCGAGGGGACGACGATCAGTATCCATATCGGCGTACAAAATGGGCACGGTAAATACTGAGATCCGCATTCTTATAGCCGACGACCACCCGATTGTCCGCAGGGGCCTGCGGCAGGTGATCGAGGCCGAGGCGTGTCTGAAGGTCGTGGGAGAGGCTGACGATGGCGAGGCGGCCCTGGTCCAGATTCAAGAACTGCGGCCGGAGGTCGCCGTGCTGGACGTGAACATGCCAAAGCTGGGCGGCTTCGACTTGCTCAGGGAGATTCAGAAGCGGGGGCTGCCGGTGGCCACCATCTTCCTGACAATGTACAGCGACGAAGAGCTGTTTAATGAGGCGCTCGACCTGGGCGCAAAAGGCTATGTCCTCAAGGAGAGCGCGGTCACTGACATCGTTAATTGCGTCAAGGCCGTCGCCGCCGGTCGGCCCTACATCACCCCTTCGTTATCTGAATATCTGCTCAACCGGTCAAGGCGTGCCACCTCCTTGACGGAACAGAAACCCAGCCTCAGAGACCTGACGCCCGCCGAACGACGCATCCTGAAACTGATCGCGGCAAACAAATCCAGCAAGGAAATTGCCGAAGAGTTATACGTCAGCGTGCGCACGGTCGAAAACCACCGGACCAACATCTGCCAGAAGTTGGACATACATGGTAATAATGCCCTGCTCAGGTTCGCGCTCGAACACAGGTCCGAACTAAGCTGACCGAACCCGGGAGCGACGAGTGACAAGAATAGATGAGAGGTGCCGGGCGGTCGCCATCCGCCAACCTCTGGCATCCGCTCCGGTCGCCGGTCACTTTGTTTTAGATGGCGCCACCTAGAAAAATGAGTGCTACTACCTAGATCAATTGTGTAGCGGCCTCTATTCATTTCCCCAGCCAAAGCGTTCATATTGCACCCAGGCAACTCGGAATCATCAGCCGCGCGAGGGAAGTTCGCCCAATAAGACCGTCAAGGCCGCGGCCGATAGTACGACGCTGCCCGGTGCTTGCCCATCGGGCAACCTAAATCTATGAAACGAGGTATAACGTTATGGCGACGAGAAAAATCGCACTGGAAGAGGCGATCACCACGCCTCCGACCAAAGACTATCTGGGCATCACGCTGAAGATCGCCCCCACGCAAGAGTCCGCCGACGCCCTGGCGCAAGCGCTCGCAGACTCAGACCAGCGAATTGCCGCGATGGACGACGCCGGCATTGATCTCTTCGTGCTCTCAGAGACCAGCCCCGGTGTGCAGGCCGAGAAGGACGCCAGCGTCGCCGTGCGGCGAGCTCACGAGGCGAACGACTACCTCTACGCGCAGATCCAGCAGCACCCGAATCGCTACCGCGGGTTCGCGCACCTGGCGATGCAGGATGTGCGAGCGGCCTGCGACGAGTTGAAGCGGTGCGTCGAAGAGATGGGCTTTCTCGGCGCGATGATCAACGGCAACACGAACGGCATCTACCTCGACGACGACTGCTACCAGCCATTCTGGGAGCGCGTCATCGAACTCGACGTGCCGGTCTACCTACACCCGGCTGACCCACACATTCAGCCATACGTCCTTAACGACTACACGGTGCTGCAAGGCACGGTCTTGGGGTGGACGACGGACAACGCCTCGCACTTCATGCGCCTGCTCTTCAGCGGGCTCTTCGACCGCTACCCCGAGCTGACGATCATCCTGGGGCACATGGGCGAGACGCTGCCCTACGTCCTGTGGCGCATCGACAGCCGCTACGCGGCGACGGGCGACCCGGACAGGCCGCCGCTGAAGAAGAAACCGTCCGAATACTTCCGCTCGAACCTCTTCATCACGACGACCGGCGTCTGTCAGGATTCGTCGTTGCAGTGTGCGATCACCGAGATGGGCGACGACCGCGTGCTCTTCTCGGTCGATTACCCTTACGAGGACGCCAAGGAGTCCGCTGATTGGATCGAGAATACCCCTGTGTTGACCGATCAGACACAGCGCGACAAGCTCTGCTACCAGAACGCTGAGCGTGTGCTGCGACTGGGCACTTCTACCTGAGCGCGCAGGAAAGGTGGAGAAATGAAGCTCTTGATTGCCGAGGATAACGACGGGATGCGCGGCCTGATCAAACGCCTGGTGGCTGACTTCGCCTCAGAAATCTACGAGTGCCGCGACGGGTCGGAGGCGCTGGCGGTCTGCCTGGCGCGGCAACCTGACTGGGTATTGATGGACATCCGACTGGACGGGCTGAATGGCCTGACGGCCACACGCCGAATCACCGCTGCCTGGCCTCAGGCAAAAATCATGATCATCACCGACTACGATGATGACGAGTTGCGCGAGGCAGCCCGGCATGCAGGCGCATGCGAGTACGTCGTTAAAGAGAATCTGCTCGAGCTGCGTCGCCTTCTCGTCCGGCTCAACCAACCCTCGGAGTCAACCGGCGAAGCGAGCGCCGACTGACGCGACACGTTCAACAACTGAGAAGGAGAAGATTATGCGAACAAGAATGCATGTTGGATGGTCTTGAGGGCGGCGACGAAAAGGTCCTGGGCATCGGCCTATCCATGGAGAAGGTGTTTGATCGTTTACCTCCACCGCCGCTGCCTTGAGGGTCGAAGCTCCTGGTGTGGCTTGCTGAGTTTTTATAGACCACGGCGCGGCGCCGGCAAAACGGCGCCGCCAGATGCCGTGACCTGGCTCTACATCAGGTATTTAAATGGTCGCCAGCATCTTTTGTGAAGCCCCGCCACCTATCCCACAAAGTCCTACCACGGTAGTTGACACCGAAATAGAATCTCGGTATTATGCTTTTCGCAGTCCTACCAAAGTAGGAGTTAGAAATGAAAAAGAGGAAAAAGCTGGAGTTGGGCGACCGCGAGCTAGAGATAATGCAAGCCCTCTGGGGACTTGGCAAGGCCACGGTGAGTGAGGTGCATAACGCGCTCATCGAGAGGGGCGGCGACGTGGCCTACACCACTGTTCAGACCATGCTGAACAGGCTCGAAGCCAAGCGCCTTGTCGCCAGGGATAACTCCGAGCGCGCGCACAGATACCACCCCTTGATCAACGAGACGGCTGTGGTCGGCGGCGCGATTGAGCGGCTGACGAGACGCTTCTTTAAAGGCTCGGCAGAGGCGCTCGCCACCCGCCTCATCGAAAAGGACCTCGGCCAAGAAGAGCTTAAAAGGATACAGGCGCTCATTGATGCGCACCGGCGCGAGAGGTCGGCGAAATGACGGGATATCCCAGCGTAGCCGCGTACGCCATAAGCCTGGCAGTTAACTTGACGGTGATTGGCGCATTCTTTATCGCAGGCATCACCCTGGCCTTCCGGTCGCTAGGCGCAGCATCAGCGCGCGCCCGTTACGTAATCGCCCTCGCCGTTTTCCTGATCTCTGCACTCCTGCCTACCGTTGTAACGTTCGGCCAGTCGGGGGAGGCCACGCACTCAAGCGCCGTCGCGGCAACTGTGAGGACGGAACAGGGACCTGGCACCGTAGGCTCTAGCCATGACCCGCCTGCCGGCATCGGTAGCCTTGCTCAAAATGAAGAGGCTTGCGGAGTCCACTCTTCCGCCGAGCGGCTTGGGTCAACAGAAATGAGCAAGGGAGTCCCTGTGCTTGATGGGCTCGTGAGCGCCGCCGCCCTTAGCCGGTTCGGGGCAGCGTTCCCGGCCGTATGGGCAATCATCTCCTCCCTGCTTGTGGCAAGAGAAGTGGCGGGACATATACGACTGGCGCGAGAGCGAAGCTCCTGGCGGCTGGCTGACGATAAAACCAGGAGGTCTTTAGCCTGGCCCGCAGGCACCACGCTCTATGTCAGCCAAGGCGAGGGGCCTTGCACGTTGGGGGGCCTTCGGCCTGCTGTGGTCATTCCTGCCCTCTTGCTTGAGGATATGCCAGGGGATGCCGCACGCGTAATCGCCCGGCATGAATTGGCCCATGCCAGGTGGCGTGACCCTTTGGCTAATGCACTGCTGCGCATCGGCCGTGCGCTCCTTTGGCCCAGCCTGCCGCTTTGGTACCTCGAGCGTCTGGTCCGCGCCGAAAGGGAGGTTGCTGCCGATCAATTCGCGATTGAACCCTTGCGCGGTAGCACGGTAGGCGACGCCGCGGTCGAGTACGCGACATTACTGCTCTCGATAGCACGCCGGTCTGGTCAAGATGCTCACCGCTTACGGTATGGCCTTGTGGCGACGGAAGCCGGGAGCGGGACTAACTTTGAATACCGGGTGCGTCACCTGCTCACCCCTCGCTCGAAGCTGACCCGCGCTCGGGTACTGTTTGCGGCTGTCGCCATGCTCTTGTGCGCCTGCGGGGCAGCGTTCGCACCTGTTACGGCCAGGCCACTCAGCATCGCGTCTTTGCCGGTAGAAGACCCTCCGGCGGCTGACCTTAGCGCGACGGAAGGCGACACAATAAAAGCCGGCGCGCAACAGGTGGAGGAAGGATTACGCCAGCGTAAGGCGGAGGCAATGGCTGGCGCCGGGGAGCAGTCGATGAGTACCGCCTATCCACAACAGGGGATGGCGGGCGGTAACGAACTGGGAGTGGTCTCCAGAATACGGCTCGATGCGCAGAATGAGGCAGGTGCTACTCAAGACCTGGTCCACGAGTTGGCCGACCTGGGATACTCTGGCCTCTCCCCTGAACAGATTGCTGCCGCTAAAGCCTATGGTGTAAGCCGCGCATACGTTGAAGAACTGGCCTCCGCCGGGTACGACAGGCTGGCTGCCGACACGCTAATCAACCTCCGGTCGCTCGGCGTGAGCCCCGCCTACATTAAAGAGATGAGACAGATGGGTTACGGAGACCTGCCGGCCAATACCCTAATAGACTTCCGTCTCTACGGCATAAACTCCGCCTATCTCGGAGAGTTGGCGACTTCCGGATTCTCTCACATTCCCGCAAAAGCGCTCGTCACTTTCCGCAGCATGGGGATCAATGGTGAATACATCCATGCCTTACAATCGACTGTCACGGGCAGCCTCTCACCTGACGAGCTTCTGGCGTTGCGCAGGCAGGGGGTGACTGTCGGTTACCTCAAAGAGCTTAAAGCGAAAGGCTACGGTCGCCTCACGGTCGATCAGCTGATAGAGCTGCGCTCCGGCAAGGTCACAGGAGGCGAATCCTAGATAAGGAGTAAAGGTGAAATGAAGTGTCGGTATATAGAAATCGGATTGGTCATAGCCGTGCTGTGCCTGCCGGTTCGGGCAGCGCATCAATCATTTAATAACGGCGAGCTATGGATTCATTCTGCCAGTGCTCAAGATGTAGTTACCGGCGAGTGGGCGGCGGAATTCAGGCCCGACACAGGGACCGCGCACCTGATGATAGAACGCAAGGTGGGGCTTGGCGGCAGCGACAAAAGGTACTTCCGGCTGGCCCTGTACCGCCTCGAAGGGCTCGCCCGAACGTTGCCTATTCAAGACGGTTCGAGCCTCAAATTCCAGCTCAAGCGCGAGGCGGGTGTGTTCTTGTTTGAAGGTGTGTTCAAGGGCGGCAACGGATCGGGCGCCTACACCTACAAAGCGGACCCGATCTTTGCAGACGAGATGGAAAAGCTAGGCTACGGGCGCGTCTCGCCCGAGGACCAGTTCATCATGGCCGTCCATGACGCGGGGCCTTCGTTGGTCAGGAGTCTGAGACTACTCGGAGGCAGCCATCTCTCCTTGGACGAGTTGTTGAACGTCGCGCGCCAGGGGATAAACACGGATTATCTGCGCGAATTGAAGGTAGCCGGCGTCGAGCCGAAATCGTTGGACGAGTTGATCCAGATGCGAACGCAGGGCGTCAGCGACAGCTTCATCAAAGAAATCGAGGCGCTGGGCTACGCGCGCCCTACGGCCAACGAGCTAACAAACATGAAGTTCAATGGCGTAACCGTCGCCTTCATCAAAGAGATGGAGGCGTTAGGGTACAAACACCCTCCGATCAATAAACTCGTTGATATGAAGTTCCAGGGGGTCACCATCAACTTTATCAGGACCGTAGAGGCGATGGGATACAAGAACCCTTCCATAGACCAGTTGATCGGGATGAAGCTCTTCGGCGTCACTCCGGAGTTCATCAGCGCGGTCAAGGCCCTGGGCTACCGAGACCTTTCGCTTGACCAATTGACGTGCCTGCGCATTCAGGGGATCAATACAAACTTCATAAACCGGATGACGGAGAACGGGCACAAGAAAGTCTCCTTGCGAGAACTGGTCAGGCTGCGAAACCCGAACGGCGTGAGTAAAGGCTCGTGCGAGCCGCAAACATTCCCCGACACGCTGCCTGATTAATGTGCCCACGGGATAGCATCCCCGGCCGCTTTCGGCAATCACAAAAAGGAAGGACCATTTTATGAGAACCCGGTTGTTCTTGATGGCACTGCTGTCTCTTGTTCTAAGCTCACTGACGCCCAACGGCGTGGCATTCGCGGCCCAGCGGGGGCTATCTCGCCCGGTGGCGTTCGTGGAAGTGAACGTCGTGCCCCTGGACGAAGAGCGGATACTGGAAAGGCAAACCGTCATCGTGCGTGACGGCAGAATCGCCGAGATCGGGCCAGCGACGAAGGTAATTGTGCCGAAGGGCGCGCTTCGGATTGATGCGAAGGGCAAGTACCTTTTACCCGGACTCGTTGATATGCACGCGCACCTGAACTCACCCAAAGAGCTGCCCCTTTATCTGGCTAATGGCGTGACCACCGTTTACAACTTGAATGGCCGCCCCGCCCACATAAAGTGGCGGGATGAAATCAACCGGGGGGCCAGGGTCGGCCCCGTGATCTACACCTGCGGCCCGACTCTCCGAGTCGTGAAGAAGGCGGATGAGGCCCGGCGGTTGATTGAAGAGCAAAACAAGGCCGGGTATGACTCAATAAAGATCTACAACTGGGTCTCTAAAGAAGCCTATGACGTTTTGATCGAGGAGGCGAAAAAGCGGGGCATGCTCTACGTCGGGCACATACCGCGCGAGCCCGGGCTCGAAGGGGTCCTCAAAGCCGGGCAGGCCATAGCGCATGCCGAAGAGTACGTCTACACCTTCTTCGATAATAAGCTCGACGACGAGAGCCGCATCCCGCAAGCCGTCCGGGCAACACGGGACGCCGGGGTACCGGTCATCGCCACGCTCGTAGCCTTTGACCACATCATACGCCAGGCCGAGAACTTACCGGCGCTTCTAGCAACGCCTGAGATGAAGTACCTCGCGCCTTGGGTAAGGGACGAGTGGGGCGTCGAAAGGAACCTCTACAGGAAGAAGTTCGCCAACGCGGAGGACATTACCTATCTCAAGAAATTCCTGGCGTTGCAGAAGAAGTTGATTAAGGCGTTGCACGAATCAGGCGTGAGAATACTGACCGGCACTGACGCGATGAACATGGGTGTCGTACCAGGATTTTCTCTTCACGAAGAGTTGCGCAACCTGGTCGAGATCGGCTTTACGCCCTTTGAGGCGATACGCGCCGCCACGCGCTACCCCGCGGAGTTTCTGGCAAGAGGTGAGTTCGGGACAGTTGCGGTAGGCAAACGAGCGGACCTACTTCTGGTAGATGGCAATCCCTTGCGGGGCATTAACTCACTGTCACATCCCGCTGGTGTAATGGTTCGCGGCCGCTGGCTACCCGTGGGGACATTGTGGCGAATGCTGGATGAAGTTCCGGCGGCGTATGTGGATGAGGAGCGGTTCCTGACCAACACTCTTGAGGCAGACGCAGAGAAGGCCATCCGGTACGTGGAGCAGAGTGATCCTTTCAATAATCTGCTGAATGCCGCCGCGACCGACAGCACGGCTAAACGAGGTGTACTATGGTTCAAGAAGGTATATCAAAAGGCCAAACTCAATAATCCGCAGTCCCCTGTAGTACAGGAGGCGTTTATTAACGCGCTAGGGTATCGCTTGCGCGATGAGCGAAAAAAAGTGGATGCAGCAATCGAGGTTTTCAAGTTCAACATAAATGCATACCCCACGTCGGCTAACACCTACGACAGCCTGGCTGAGACGTACCTGGGTATCGGAGAAAAGAAGCTCGCGGCCGAGTATTATAAGAAGGCTTTAGATGTGAATCCCGACTACCCCAATGCCGCGGCTGTCCGTGATTTGCTAAAGAAGCTCGAAGCGGATTCCAGGCGTGCTCCTTGATCGTGGGGGTAGCCGTGACGCAAAACGCCATCCGTACAAAAGGCTCATGGCTTAAAAAGCGTCCGTGGGCGATAAACATCAGAGCGTCCGCATGGGCGGTCAAGGGCGCTCCCAGTCTTCGAGCCGGTCAAGCAGCGAATCGATTGAAAAGACCAGCTGCGCGCCGCCGCCCTCGCGGCGAAAGACGACCTGCGACCAGCCGCGCATGCCGGTCGGCTGGAGCCGCGCGCCATCCACCCGCAGCTTGCGCCCGGCGATGGCATGGATGAGTACCTGCTCGTAACGCGAGCGCCCTAGCAGCCGCTCCGGGAACAGGTTCTCCCAACGGCAGAGCCGCCCGACATCCTCGTAGCTGGCGGGCCGGTCTTCAAGGTCAAGCAGGGACGGGGCGCGCCCGGCGAATACCGAACTGATCAGCCGGTAGGTGAACGGGTCCGAGAGTCGCGCCACGGCGCGGTAGAAGCGGCGATAGATGTGCCGCGCGACATCGCGCAGTGAGAGCATCGGCCACTGCTCACCCGTCGCATCAGGCGCGAGACGGACTTTCCAGTCCGGCGCGTCTATATCCGCGGTGAAGGGATTTCGCGGGTAGCAGTCAAAGCGTGCGAGATGGCCCTTGCGCGAGGTGTGCGGCATCGGTTGATAACCGGCGATGACCGGCACGTTCATGGCGCGCAACATCTCCTCCTCGAAGCTCGGCCAACGCATCACCTCGCGGACGACGCCGGTAATGAAGGTCGCCGTGGCGATCATCAGTGACGAGCTCGGCGTGAAGTCCGCCGTCACCTCGATGCGGTCGCCGCGCGGGCGGACGCCGATGCCGGTCGAGCGGCGGTTGGCCGCCAGCAGCATGACCGGCACGGGCAAGATGTAGGCGAGCAGCCGCGCTAGCTTTTCGACCGTCCGCTGTTGCCCGCGGTCGCAGCCCGGCAGATCGAAGGAGACGTTGTAGTGCGTGCTGAATCCGGCGAGGCGGGCCCGCTTGCCGGCGCGCCGCTCCCACTGGTCGAGCCCATCGCGGACAAAGCGGATGGCCTCCCACAGCGACCGCCCGGCGCGCGGCGCGCAGCCGCGCTCGATCTCGATTACCGGCGTCGCGACTTCAATGACGCCCGTGTCGAAGTAAACCGCCCCGCCCGTCGGGATGTGGTAGGAGGTGCCCTGCCGGTGCATGAGCGGCCCGCGCAGAAAAGCCCGCGGGTCGGCAAACAGCGCCTCCGGTCTAACCTGCCGGTCGTTGACGAGTAGCGTGAACTCGGCCTCTAAGCCGATGGCCGCCAGCTGTAGCGCGCAGGCGGTCGGTGCGTCCGCCGCCGTGGCCTTCGCCACGCCGGGGCGCTTCTTTAAAGAACTCCCCATTACGACACCCTTGATTCGTCAGTCTCACTCGCGGCGTCCCGCGGCGTCACGGTCACGTAGCCCAGGTCGAGGTGCAGGTGGTCGTCCGCGTAGCCGAGGTTGTGGCCATAGGGGCGCGACCAGATGCCCGGCAGGAGCTTCGTCGCGATGCCGGCATAGCGCTCAATCTTCTCTTGCTCGTCCAACAGCTCGTCGCCGATCTTGTAGATATTGATCGCCGTGCCCCAGGCGTGCGTCGAGGCATGCGTCGAGAGCGCATGCTCTGGGGAGCGATAGCCGCCGTTGGCGGCGATACGCACGGGCGCGCCGACTTGCAGGCGGAATAGCTCAAGCTGGGCGGCCAGCAGGGTGATGGCACACGGCACGTAGCGCGGGAAAGCGCGCAACGCGGCGGCCTCGCGCACATCCACTTCGATAAATTCCGAGAGCGCGAAGTGTGCTGCCAGGTCAGTCTCGCTCGCCGTCTGGCGCGAATCGATCTCGTAAAAAAAGCGCGGCAGCTTTCGCAGGCGGCCCTGCCGGTCGGCGACCAGCGCCGCCGGCCTGAGGACTTGCCGGTACTTGTCGGCGAGCTCCAGGCCGTCAACAATTCTCAATGGCAATGATCGATAGTCGCTGATTTGCATAAGGACTGGTACTCAGGTGCGCTCGATAAGGTGCTCGTAGACCGCGCGCGAAATGCTGGCGACAGTCTCCTGCTGGCCATTGCGGTCCGATGCCCACTCCGTGAGGATGGCGATGGCGTATGGCTGTCGCCTCGGCAGAAAGACCAGTCCGGCGTCGTGGGCGATGGTCGAAATCTCGCCCGTCTTGTGGGCGATGCGCGCGTGCTCGCGAATCTCCCCGGGCAGCCCGGCGGGGATGCCGCTGTTGAACGCCTGCTGGTGCAGGATGTCGAGCATGGCGCGCGACGCGTCGGGCGAGCAAAGACGCTCTTCGTGCATCAGGCGGAACAGGCGGATGAGCCCATTGGCGGTGATGCGGTTGTTGATGCCGCGCTCGTAAGCCTTCTCGTCCTCGACGCCGCGCCGCAGCTCGATGCCATGAATGTCGAGAGAGGCGAGCGCCTGCTGCGCCCAGTCGGCGCCGATCAGATCAACCAGGAGATTGGTCGCCAGGTTGCTGCTGCTGACGATCATGTGGTGGGCCAGCTCTCCCGTCCGCAGGGTCTTGCCCATAAATGCGTGGACCTCGGAATTGGCGTCGCGGCGGGCCTCGACGCGGTAAGGCTCGCCATCAACGGCGCTCAGAAAGCGGTTGCGGATGTGGACGCGCGCGTCCAGTGCGAGGCGGCCTTCTTCGACTGCCGCAAACAGGGCGGCGAGCACCGCCACCTTGATGGTGCTCGCCGCATGAAACCAGCTGTCACCGCGAAAGCTCCAGGCGGTGTCGGTGTCGTAATCATAATAGGCGGCGGCGACCGCCTGGGTTCCCGCGTTTTCGGCAATATCGGCGATCTGCGACTGCAAGTTGATAGCAAGTCCTCCTCTAGTCGTCTGCCGCGCCTCGATTCAAGTATCTGATTTTCGCCTATGCCAGGCAAGCGCGACCGAGCCTCAGACCTGGACTCGAATAACCAGGCAAGGCCCGCATCATCGCTACTGAGGCTTCGATAATTGGTCCACTGCCTCTCCTACCAGTAAAGCAATCGCCTTAAACTGAGTTCCGGCTTGCCGATACAAAACAACAACACACGATTCAGACACTAGCCGGCTTCGCACGCACTGCCGACCTTGCTAATATGTCTGGTGAATCGTTGCGTAACATTCCGCACAGGAGGCTCCATGAAAGCATCTCTCTTGCTTGTCACGTTCATGTTCTTATTTCCCGCCGCTCCGCAGTCGACGTCCGCTAGTCAGAAGGTCGTCACCGCCGCACAGGTCAACGGCACGTGGCGCACGAAGACCGGCGAGTTCAAGGTGCTGGCCTTAGGGAAGCGGCGACTCCGGGTCGAATTCTCAGGCACGTACGAGTACCGTGTGAGCGGAGAGCTGATGGCCAACACCGGGACGGGGTATGGCATCGCGACCATTGAGGGCGACATGGCGAGATTCCGGCCCGAAGGGGCCGAAGACGATTGCACCATCACGATGAGGTTTACAGGCGGCAAGCTTGTCGTCACTCAGGAGGGCGGCTGCGGCTTCGGGCATAATGTCACAGCGATAGGCACATATCGAAAGATCAGTGAGCGCAAGCCGACTTTCTCTGAGAACTGATGCTGACCGTTGCCGCCGAACAAGGCGTCGCACCGGAGCCGCCGAAGGGCTGTTCTCACCCCTCCCGAAGTGCCGCTCGCCGCGGTGATGTGCGGCGTCAGGCGCAAGCGAATGGGTCGAACGAACCTCCAATAGTCATCGCCCGCGCAGGCAACCTGCTTGAAGGTCACATCAATACAGGTGCATCGGAGTGGCGAGAATTGGCCGACTTCAACAGCAATAAGCCTGAGCCTAAAGAGGCACCGAGGCGGGCAAAAGTCCGGTAAGAAGGATTACAAATTTTCGCTGTGTGAAATAAGTCGGCCCGCCATTAGTTAGGACAGAAGTATGCGGTAACAGCTTAATGGAATCGTATGAGTCTGATAATTTCCATAAAACAGCTTGACCTTACAAACAAAATACCCAATGAACACCGCCAGGCAAGAAAAGCGCGAATAGCGGGGAAAGTTATCGGACTCGGGTTTGGCGATTACGTTGTAGGCTGGGCCTCTCTATCTATGGCGCGCAGGAGCCAAAGAGGGATGAGTCCTGTCAGCCTTCAAGCAACCTAACCTAACAGGACGTCGCGTCGAAAATGCCTCAACTGCTTTTCTATCTCACTACGCATCGAAACGCCTTCTATAATCTTCGCCCTCAATCACTACCGTTTTGCACATCTGGTAGAGCCGGCTCCGCAGCCTCACCCCGATCCGTTCTCCGAGGCTCTCTTCCTTCGCCGAATCCCCCTCGTCGAGGTAATTCGTCGTCAAGATCGTCAGCTTCTTCTCATTATAGCGCCCATTGATGATCAAGCCGATTGTCTCCTGCACCCACTCGGACGGCTTGGCCGCTCCCAACTCGTCGAGCACGATCACCTCGGTCTCGAAAAGCGGCGCCAGGATGCTCATCTCCGTCGTCTCGGTATTCGCGTTATAGCTGTTTTGGATCTCTTTGAGCAGCCCCCGGTACTCGTAGAACCGGCAGGCGATTCCCTTCTCTACCAGGCCGC
>DATENM010000075.1 GCA_035275065.1 Blastocatellia bacterium | reverse complement strand
TCATCTGTCGCTCCGTCAAAAAGATACTGTTCACGTTTAAAATCAAGTGATTCACTCTCATCCTCATTTAAGAGTGCTTCAAATAGAACCGAGTCCATCAGATAACTCCATCTGCATATTTAATGTTATCGCCACCTAACGCCCGCGTTCAGCGGGGCCGCGAACGGCATTGAAGTATCCATGAGAAATTTGCTTCGCGGCCTCCGCTGCAACGCCTTGTTAGACATCTGTTTGCACATTCAGGCATTCCCCCTGAGGATTCAAGCCCATTTAATGCTGGTGTTGCTTCGCCGATTTGACAATGCAAAAATTCAGTTTGCTATTATATCTCGTCCCAGATCGGAACTCGCGCTTCTGGTTACCTCTTTCAACACCTTGTCAATTTTTCCTCTGATCAGCGCAACACCCCAAACAACTATTCCTGCTATATTTCCTGATTCCTGATCAAGACTGTATGCGGAACCAGCTACCGAAACAAAGGGCTGAATCTCTATTGCCTCAAAGAGCTTTCCAGATAATTCTGCAATTCTTTTATTGCTACAGTAAACCTGAAGGGCTATGAGGCTTTCTCTCACTTCCGCAAGGCCACAATACCAAGATTCAATCTCTTTTGTATTTGTGCCTATGGGGATGACGGTTGCTTTGGATAATGACTTTAACGCATTGGTATATGCTTGATGTCGTTTTTCTCTAAGCCATTTGCGATGTTCAGATTGCTCTTGACGTGAAGTGGTTAACCAAGTTGCTCCAAGTCCAGCCAGAGCACCAATCAATGCCCCCAACAATGCTGACACTGCTTGATCCATAAAATCACCTCCAGGTTAAGTTCTCAAAATGATCAAGGCTGCATTACTTTCCTTAGCTTGTCTCTACACTGCGCTTGGATGTCTAACGCTCGCGTTCAGCGGGGCCGCGTGTGACACTCCGATGTGCATGAGAACTGCGCTTCGCGGCCTCCGCTGCAACGCCTTGTTAGACGGCGGCATTTATTTCTTGTCTAGTCGAAAGAATCTCACTGCGTTGTGATAGA
>DATENM010000074.1 GCA_035275065.1 Blastocatellia bacterium | reverse complement strand
GTCGAAGGCCAGGGCAGCGGGAGGCCGCGTGACGACTCGCAGCGGCAGGTAGACGGCGACCGTGCCGGGGACTAACACCGTAAAGAGGATGTTCTTTAGCAGCAGAAACATTATTGTTACTAGGGCCAGGCCACCTAACGCCTGCGTTTACCGGGCCGCCGAACGGCCTCACCAGCAATGATGAGAAACTCGCGGCGGCGGCTCCGGTGCAACGCCTTGTTAGACGCCTTACGGGAAGAACCGATATATCTCTTTTCTGTTCAGACAACGCACAAAGGTCGCGCTATCGCCTTCGATGATTAGCCCAAGCCGATAGTCGCTGACTCGGATTCGCTAATAGTTATTCCCGCCCTTTAGCCTTTTCAGGCTCGCGATCCCTGTTGGCTTTGGGCTTTCTCCACAAGTTCGATTGTCTCTTTAATACGGCTCAGCAGTCCTTTGTTTTTGATGTGGCGTAGGTCCTTCACAAAGCTGGCTCTAAATTCTACGTTCACGCTTTGCCCTCAAGGAGGTTGAACACTTCTGTTCGTCCAACCAAGTCGCTGCTCGCACCTTCCTCAATAGCTCTTACCAGGGCGATGTCTTCAAGCGCCTCCACAACTGCGTCGTGCAGCAAATCCCGCCGCTGTTCAAGAACCTCGACCAGTGCAGTCTTGATAAGTTCCTTGAGCTGATCCTGAGTTATTGATGGTTCCATAGAATTCTCACCTCGCTTTCACAATACCAGTTCTGCTTCACATTTGCAGCGTGTTTACGCCGCAGGCGTCTAACGCCCGCGTTCACCGGGCCGCCGAACGGCAATCAAAGGATGCATGAGAACTGCGCTGCGGCGGCTCCGGTGCAACGCATTGTTATGCCGCCCCCGAAGCTGAACCGCAACACTTGCCTATTCACCTTTTTCTCCTCTCTTTATCACCATGTATGCCATAACATCTCCAGCAGATTGGTGTACCCTTTTAGCTTTACTATATTTGATCCAGATCGGTAACATCACCAGTACCAAGTATGTAAGCGCCACGACCGTCACCCAGAATACGAATGATTCAAACCTTTCATAGGGGATATACTGTTTCACTACATCTGCTGGTACTGATTTTAGTAATGCTGTCGCTACAGCCAGAATAGCACCTATCACTTGCGTCGCGTTAAATCGTGTCAATTGGCTTTTCTTTACCTCATGCAACTTTTTAATCTTTCCAAAATCGACGTGCGGGAACTGCGCCTCCAATCGCTCACAGAGGGAATCTATTGAATAGTCACTGACAAGTATTGAAAAGAACTCGCCCTGTTTTTCTTCATCCGTTGCTATATCAGAGACCCACCTCTTATAGAATTCAGGTGTTCTGCCGCTCAAGGGATTGGTTTGCTTCAGAATAGTTGAGAACTCCTTTAACAAGCCAAAGAATCTTAAAGGTGAGTTGGGGTTAAATATGAAAAGACGATTGCTGATTCTCTGTGCAAATTCTCTGTACCGGTCTAAGTAACTAATAACTTCGTCATATTGCGATTCCAGATTTTGGTTCATAGTTAATCCGCATCTTCCGCACTGTTAAGCGGCATAACGCTCGCGTTCAGCGGGGCCGCGTGTGACACTCCGATGTGCATGAGAACTGCGCTTCGCGGCCTCCGCTGCAACGCCTTGTTAGACGGCGGCATTTATTTCTTGTCTAGTCGAAAGAATCTCACTGCGTTGTGATAGA
>DATENM010000073.1 GCA_035275065.1 Blastocatellia bacterium | reverse complement strand
TGCATATTCCACGGATGTCTGCCACCCAGTCCATGGGAAGGTTGCCACTCAGTCCACATGAAGCCTGCCACCCAATCCACGGGAAGGTTGCCACCTAATCCATGGGAAAGCTGCCACCCAGTCCACGTGAAGCCTGCCACGTGGACCACGGGAAGGTTGCCACCCACGCCAGGCGAAACCTGTCTCTCTCGGAGCGCAGCGACGCTGGGCGGTATAGTATTATTCGACTGATGCTCCTTTTGTCAACCGCGCTTGCCGTTTCCGCATGGATTCACCCTGCAAGGTGATCTTGTAGGCATTATGCACGAGGCGGTCGAGGATCGCATCGGCCAACGTCGGATCCCCCAGGGCCTCATGCCAGTGCTCGACCGGCAACTGACTGGTCACCAGGGTGGCCCGACGATCATGGCGGTCTTCGATGATCTCCAGCAAGTCGCGGCGGTTTTCATCACTGAGTGGGGCCAAAGCCCAATCATCCAAAATCAACAGATCGGTCTTGGCCAGGGTCGTCAGCACTTTCCCATAGCGCCCATCCCCTTTGGCCATCGGGAGCTCTTGGAGGAAGCGGGGGAGCCGGAGATAGAGGGCAGTCAAACCTTCCCGGCACACCTTATGGCCCAACGCACAGCTGAGCCAAGTTTTCCCAATCCCTGTTGGCCCGGTGAGCAAAACGTTGTGATGCTCTCGCACCCACTGGCACGTCGCGAGACGGGCCATCACGGCTTTGTCTAAGCCGCGAGGATGGCGATAGTCAATGTCTTCGATGCAGGCGGTCTGGCGCAGTTTCGCCTGCCGCAAGCGTGTGGTCAGCCGGCGGGTGTCGCGCTCCGTGAGCTCACGGTCGACTAAGAGCCCGAAGCGTTCTTCAAAGCTCAGCGCCGCGAGGTCCGTCATCTGGAGTTGCTCGACCAACGCCTGATACATCCCGGACAGTTTCAGGGTCTGGAGCTTGTCGAGAGTGGGATGGGTCAGCATCCTGGTTCTCCTTTGTCATCCTTATAGTATTGAGGGCCACGGATGTTCATGTGGGCAGAGCCAGCCGTGGCGTCTGGCTGGGGCGGCAATGGGCGATGATCCAGCCCATGTTTGAGGATCGATTCGAGACTTTTATACGAACAGGCTCCCAGGGCGAGGGCCCGCTGACACGCGGCTTCCAGGCGCTCGTCGCCATAGCTTTTGCCGAGCCGCATGATCCCTAAACAGGACCGGAACCCCTGTTGCGGATGCGGTCGTGAGGCCAGAATCGTTTCGATCACCTGCGCCGTCGCGGGGCCACTATGGGCCGCCCAGTGAATCAGCCGCTGGGGCGTCCATTCGGCATAGCGTTGGTGGGCGGTGGGCATATGTGCGGCGACGGTGGTGTGCCGGCCTTTGAGGGGAGAGCGCCGATGACTCGCGACGCGTTTACCCCGGTGGAAGAGTTCCACCACCTGGGCACTCAGGCGCACGTCGAGTTGCTGCCTGACCAGCATGTAAGGCACGGAGTAGTAATGGCCTTCGACTTCCACGTGGTAGTCAATATTGACCCGGGCATGTTTCCACTCCGCATATTCATAGGGGTAGACGGGGAGCGGGCGGAGGGCGGGACGGTCGAGTGTCTCAAACAGCTGCTGGCGGGAGCCGGGGAGTTTTTTGAAGGGACGGGCATTCAGGGCCAGCCGGAGGGGGGTGAGGGTGGTATTGACCTCCGCGAGGGAGAAAAAGGTGTGGTGCCGGAGTCGCGCCAGCAGCCAGCGCTCCACGACTTGGACGCCGACCTCCACCTTGGCCTTGTCGCGGGGTTTGGCGGCGCGGGCAGGGATAATGGCAAACCCATAATGCTGGGCGAGGGCTGCATAGGTGCGATTGATCTCGGGTTCATAGCGGTGGGCTCGGGGCACCGCCGCTTTGAGGTTATCGGGGACGACGATCTCGGGGACGCCGCCAAGGGCGGCAAAAGTCCGGACATGGGAGCCGATCCAGTCGGGGAGACCCTGGGTCCAGGTCGCCTCGACATAGGTGTAGTTTGAGGCACCCAGGACCGCCACGAAGATCGCCACTTCACGCACCTCGCCACTGTGCCCGTTGACCACCGGAATGCCCTGCCCGGCGTAATCGACAAAGAGCTTCTCCCCCGCGCGGTGGGGCTGGCGCATGACCAGATCGAGTTTCTGTGCCCAGGTTCGATACGTGTGACAAAACCAGCTGTACTGCAAGCCATCGGGCGTGGCCGCCTTATATTCCTGCCACAGCAAGAACAAGGTGACGCCCTTGCGTTTAAGTTCGCGGTGGACCATCGCCCAATCCGGCACCACGTGCGGCGCGGGGGTTCGAGCGGAGACCGTCGGAAACAGCAACCGTTCAAGCGCTTCTTCATCATAGGGGGCAGGCAAGGGCCACGATAACCCCGCCGCCTGGGCCCGACGGACATACTCAGCGACCGTCGGCCGACTAATGCCGAGGCTATGAGCGATCTTCCGATCACTGAGCCCTTGCTCCCACTTCAGCCGCAACACCTCGTGGACTTGACGCATGGCTAACCTCTGTGCAGGCATCTGCTCCTCCCTCACGATGTGAGAAAAGAGGCAGGATACCGATAGGGTTTGCCCGGCGTCGCTCGGCGGCTGTCCTTACGACAGGTGTGGCAGCCTTCGTGTGGAATCGGTGGCAACTTTGCCGTGGAATCAGCGGCAGCTTTGCCGTGGAATCGGTGGCAGACTTGGCATGGAATCAGTGGCAGCTTTGCCGTGGAACGGGTGGCAGCCTTCGCGTGGAATCAGTGGCAGGATTCCCCTGGAATCGGTGGCAGCTTTCGCGTGGAATACGCA
>DATENM010000072.1 GCA_035275065.1 Blastocatellia bacterium | reverse complement strand
GGCCGACCCCCGCACAATCGGGATCTCGTCGCCGGGGAACTGATAGCTCGACAGCAGCTCGCGGACTTCCAACTCCACCAGGTCTAAGAGCTCCGGGTCGTCCACGGCGTCCACCTTGTTCATAAAGACGACCATGGCAGGCACCCCGACCTGGCGCGCCAAAAGGATGTGCTCGCGGGTCTGCGGCATGGGGCCGTCGGTGGCGGCGACGACTAAAATCGCGCCGTCCATCTGCGCCGCGCCGGTGATCATGTTCTTGATGTAGTCGGCGTGGCCCGGGCAATCCACATGGGCGTAGTGGCGATTGGCGGTCTCGTATTCGACGTGGGCCGTAGCGATTGTGATACCGCGGGCTTTCTCTTCCGGAGCGTTATCGATGGAGTCGAATGAGCGGAAGGTGATCTTGGGATTATGTTTGGCCAGGACCTTGGTGATGGCGGCGGTCAAGGTCGTCTTGCCGTGATCGATGTGGCCGATGGTGCCGACGTTGACGTGCGGCTTGCTGCGATCAAACTTCTCTTTTGCCATAACTCTCCTGTGTCAAAGCCGGGGGCATTTGCGCCGCTGCCGGCTCGATGCCAACTGACCTGTGATGAAGCCGGCGATGGGGATTGAACCCATGGCCTCATCCTTACCAAGGATGCGCTCTACCACTGAGCTACGCCGGCCTGCGCGAATATCCGATTCACAACTGGAGCGGGCGACGGGACTCGAACCCGCAACATCTAGCTTGGAAGGCTAGTGCGCTACCATTGCGCTACGCCCGCCTGAACTAATTCATGGTGCTGGGGGTAGGATTCGAACCTACGTAGAGCCTAAGCCCGCCGGGTTTACAGCCCGGTGCCATTAGCCACTCGACCACCCCAGCACACCAATTCAATGCGCGCTTTCGCTCAAGCAACTTATTAGAAGCGTGAAGGGATAGCCCCTAGCGCGAAAAGCTACTATACGAAAACGGTCATTTTAGCCGAGTTAGGCTGCTCACGCAAGCCGATTTCTCGCGCAAGAATCCCGCGCTTCTTTCAAATTCGGCTTGCCTGGATGCTTGCAGATCGTGCGCGCCCTGTTCGTGAGCGCCTGACGCCACACCGTTGAGCGAAACCGCGAGGAGACAGCAACCGGCCCGATAAACTTCATTTTATTCGTTGTGGCGCGCACTGACAAGCCGCCCTCGGTGCGCGAATCGGCGTGAGCCCTGCATGACTTCTCTAAGATCAAAAAGCCCTGCGGCGAGAGCAGGGCTTTACATATTAGCATTCGTACAAGCTGAGCTGGCGCATCACGGACAGGTGCCCGTGTTGTTGGTGATGTCTCGATCAATGATGGTGTAGGCCGGGCCGCCGCCGATGATTTTAATCGTGGCGTTTGCGCGGTGCGTGTTGGCGTCTACGGTCGCCTGCACTTTGCGGTCGCCGCCGTTGTGCTGCAAGGTGATGATTGCGCCGCGGCGCGTGACCGTGCCGGTGCCGCCCAGAACTGTGCCGGCGCAGTTCTTGAAAACGTACTGGCCGGTCGCCGAGTTGATTTGCAGGATGTTGCCGTTGCCCTCGTCCTGCAAGGTCAGGTCAAAGCCGTCGCCGCTGTAGCGCGCCAGCGCGCCTTTCAGGAACGGGTTGCTCGCATTGCCTGCGGCGATGATCTTGCCGTCGCTTTGCAGAGCAGCGGCGTAGGCTTGATCGTTGCCGCCGGCGAAATCTGTGGTCACTTTGCCGCCGCTGCCGAAGGTAGAATCGAGGCTGCCGTCCCAGTTGTAGCGCGCCAGCGCGAAATCGTAATTGCCCTGGTGACTGGCATAGCCGACGGCGACGGGCCGGCCATCGGGCTGGATGATCAGAGCGCGCGCCGCGTCGTCTTCGCCGGAAAAATCGGTAGTGACCTTGCCGCCATTGAATGATTTATCGACCGCGCCATTATATTTGAACCGCGTCAACGCAAAGTCGAACGGGCCATTCACGTCGCCAGCATAGCCGGCAGCGACGATTCGCCCGTCGCTTTGCAGTCCCAGCGCGGTGATCACCGCATAAGGCTTCGCGAAAGACGCGGTGGCTACGCCGCCTGTGCCGAAGTTCATGTCCACACTACCATCTGTGTTGTAGCGCATCATGGTGAATGACGACCCGCCGCCGATGATGATCTTGCCGTCGGGTTGAACCGCCAGGGCAGTACCCGGGTAGCCGAAAAGACCGTATGGGGTTAAGACATAGCCGTTGCCATTGAAACTGCTATCGTGCCCCCCATCCGCGTTAAACCGGGTCAGGTAAGTTCCGCTCGGCAGGTACGAAAACTGGTATGCGGATCCGACCGTAACGATCCGATCATCGGGCAGGATGGCGAGGTTATAGATGACCGAGTCGTCGGGGCCTCTAATGATTCCGTTTAGGCCGAAAGTCGTATCGAGATGTCCATCAGCCGTGTAACGGGCGAGAAGCCAAAACGGCTTGCCCATGCTGTTCGATGTCTTCCCGCCGATGACGATTTTGCCGTTCGACTGGATGCCGATGGCGTACACTTCATCGGGGTCGTAGGAGAAGGGATTCAGGATATAGCCGCCTGTACCAAACGTCTGATCAAGGCTGCCATCGGGGTTGTAGCGCGCCAAGGCGACATCGGTAAAGGTTTGCGGCGGCGGGTTGGCCCCCCAGCCCGCGACGATGACTTTGCCATCGCGTTGAATCGCGATGGCGCGCAAAGCCTTCGGGCCTTGCGGGGCAGTGATTACTATTTTTCCACCGGTGCCGAAGGTCGGATCAAGGTCGCCGGTCGCGGCTTTGACCGCAAGGGTGAAGGATGAAAGGATGCCGACCATCAAGAAGACCAGCGCCGACATCAGCGCCAATGGGCGGAGGAGGCGGTGAGGATTAAAGTTCATCATAGTTATTCCCCCCGAAACACATTCCACACTCAAAGGTTGATTTAAGAACAATGACCAATTTCTGGGCTGCTCTTAACGAAAAGGCACAACGCGGCAAAAAATCCAGCGCCATTCTTGCCACGGCGGAGAAAAAAGGCAAGTAAATATAGCCCGGTCGGGCCAGGTTTGCGGTTTGCAATACCAAACGCGACGCCGCCGGCGGAGGTCGTAAATTCGGTGAAGTGATTGCCCGTTTCGGTCAATAACTGCGGCCCGCGGCGTAGCGCTCGCGGCGCGCGTAACGCCCGCTGCCCATGTTCTTGCCTTTGTAGGTCGCGGTCTGCGCGTGGCAGTTCGGGCAGATCAGGCGCACGTTGTCGAGTTGATTGTTCAACGGATTGCCATCGCGGTGATCGAGTTCGAGCGGTGCCGCCCGCCCCATCCACTCCGTGATGCCGCAGACTTCGCAACGATGCCCGCGCGTGTCGAGCAGGTAACTTTTCAACGCAACTTTGCCAATCGTGTCAATGTTCTCGATTTTTTTCTTTCGCCTGAATTGGAACTGACATGGCATTGAGCAGTAGACATTGTACAGGTGACGAACAGGCGCACCGCAGTTCCGGCATGGCGGTCTTTGTTTCCGCGGCTTGATGTTGTACAACGTGCCCTTACTTTTCAAGCCATGCTTCTTCAGCCAATGGCGAATTGTTGCGCACGATACGCCTGCGGCTCGTGCAATCCGGTTGATGCTTTTATGAACCTTGATTAGTTGCTCAAGGACTTCCCGCTGCATAACGCCTCCACTTTGGTTCAGTTCAGATATGCAAGGAATGTTACAGAAGCAGGGGAAGCGTCGAACGAGAATAAGGAAGTGGAGCCGGCGGAGGGAGTCGGACCCTCGGCTTCCAGTTTACAAGACTGGCACTCTACCACTGAGTTACGCCGGCTTAATTTTTCAAGACAACTTCTTCATCTTCGGGTTTGATATTACGCAATCGCGCTTTCATTTTGCAAGCATCGCGTCGTTCATTCGATCACCACCCGATGGCGGGGGCGTAAGCGGTTTGTTATGATGGTCGCGCTATGCGAGGATTCGCGTTTGCTGTCGCGCGGCGACTGCTGTTCATCATCCCGGTTCTATGGGCCGTCGTCACGCTCGTCTTCCTGCTCATCCACATCGTGCCCGGCGACCCGGCCTTAACGCTGGTCGGCGAAAACGCCACGCAGGAGCAGTACCAGGCGGCGCGCGCCGAGCTTGGCCTGGACAAGCCGCTGCTCACGCAATACACCGATTACTTGAAGGGCCTGGTGCGCGGCGACTGGGGCAGCAACCCGGTGACTCACGAGGCTGTGCTCAAGCGCATCGCCGCGCGCTACCCGGCAACAATCAAATTAGCCATCGCCGCGATGATCATCGCCACACTGCTGTCGATTCCGCTCGGCGTCACTGCGGCGACTCACAAAGGTTCTGCCATTGACAGCCTGTCGACGTTTGTTGCCCTGCTCGGCATCTCGCTGCCGAGCTTTGCGCTTGGGCCGCTGCTGGTGCTGGTCTTCTCGGTCCAGCTCGGCATGACGCCGGTGTCGGGCGCAGGCGGGCTGGCGCACTTGATCCTGCCGGCGGTGACGCTCGGCGCAGGGCTTTCGGCGGTGCTGACGCGCATCGTCCGTTCAAGCGTGCTTGAAGAGCTTGGCGAGGATTACGTGCGCACGGCGCGCGCCAAAGGGTTGCCCGAACGGCGCGTCATCTACAAGCACGTTTTGAAGAACGGCTTGATTCCCGTAGTCACCGTGCTCGGCCTGCAATTCGGCGTCCTGCTTGCGGGCGCGATCATCACCGAGCGCGTCTTCTCGTGGCCCGGCGTCGGCAGCCTGCTCGTAGATTCAATCAGTGAGCGAGATTACAAACTGACGCAGGGCTGTATTCTGGTCATCGCGGCGACCTATGTGCTGGTCAACTCCGCGACCGACCTCGTCTATCGCTTCCTCGATCCGCGAATCAAAGTTGAGTGACAAGTGATAGGTGACGAGTAACAAGCCCGATGCCTGCTGTCTTCCTCGTCACTCATCACTCATCACTCGCCGCTAATTTTATGACTGGGGTTACGAAATTCGGATTCGCCGTGGCCGGCGTGATGGTGCTGCTGGCAGTGCTGTCGCCGCTGCTGGCGTCGTGGAATCGCGTGCAGAGCCAGGACCTCGGCGCGCGGCTCGATGCGCCCGACGCGGCGCACTGGATGGGGCGCGACCAGTTGGGCCGCGACATGATGACGCGGGTTATTTATGGGGCGCGCGTGTCGATGATGGTCGGCCTATCGGTGGTGACGATCTCGGCTTTCTTCGGCGTCGCCATCGGCTCGTTCGCCGGTTACAAAGGCGGCTGGATAGACCGCCTGGTCTCCGGGTTTCTCTTCAACGTCTTCCTGTCATTCCCCGGCATTCTCTTAGCCATCGCGATGGTCGCCTTTCTGGGGCCGAGTTTAAAGAATCTCATCCTCGCGCTCTCGGTCATCGGCTGGGTCGGCTATGCGCGGCTGATGCGCGCTCAAGTCTTGAAAGTCCGCGAGTATGATTTTGTGCAGGCGGCTCGCGCCCTCGGCGCAAGCGATTTCAGAATCCTTACGAAGCACATTCTCCCCAACTCGATTCAGCCGTTGATCGTGCAGGCATCGCTCGGCATGGCGGGCGCCATCCTGGCCGAAGCGGGTTTGAGCTTTCTCGGCCTCGGCGTGCCCGAGCCCATCCCGTCGTGGGGCAAGATGATTGACGACTCGCGCGAGTTCTGGTTCACCGCGCCGCATCTGTTCATCTTTCCCGGCCTGATGATCGCGCTCTCGGTTCTCTCCTTCAACTTCATCGGCGACGGCCTGCGCGAGCGCCTCGATCCCAAGCAACGCCCACGTTGATCATTCGAACGCTTCTTTGTTGACCACAAACGGCATGCGCGACGGGTCGCCGCCATAGTGGCCTTCGATGACATCGATCAAGCCCTGCACACAGCGCCCGGCCATGCCGACGTCGGCGTCCGCAGACAAGCGCGTCTCGCGTGTCCCCGAAGCAAAGTGGTGAAAGAGTCGCAGGCGATCCTTCAAGCGCTCGTCACGCAGCGGTGAATCTGCCGGCAGCGGCTCGCGCGCGAAGACATCGAGCGCCGCGCCGGCGATCTGTCCATTGATGAGCGCGGCGACCAGCGCCGCTTCGTCAACGACCGGGCCGCGCGCCGTGTTGATCAGATAGGCGGTCGGCTTCATGCGCTCGAAAGCTGGCTGGTTGATCAGGTGAAGGGTCGGCGCGGCGGATTGCCGCGGCTGAATCAGCGGCACATGCAGGCTGACATAGTCTGCGCCCTCCAGCGCCTCTTCAAAAGTAACATAGCTCACTGTCCGCCGCCGGCGCGCAAATCCGGCGTCAAAGCGCAACTGCATCTCACGGTCAGCGAAGGTGACAAAGCGCTCATCGCGCGAATGGCGGGCGTGCAGCAGGATGTCCATATCGAGGCCGATACATTTTGCGGCGAAGGCTTTGCCGATGCGCCCCGCACCAATCACCGCGACCGTCTTGCCGGTCACTTCATCGCCGAGAAACGGAAGGTAAGGGTGCCAGTAGCTCCAGCGCTGCTCGCGCACTTCGGCTTCCGATGAGTAGAGCCGCCGCGACACCGCGCCGAGCATGAAAAGGGCGAATTCGGCGGTCGCTTCGGTCAAGACGTCGGGCGTGTTGGTGAAAGGGATGCGGTATCGGTTGGCGGCGGCGCGATCAATGTTATCGACGCCGACTGCCAGTTGCGCGACGACCCGCAGACGGTCGCGCCCGGCGGCAAAGACGGTTTCATCGATCCGGTCGCGCAGGGTCGTAATCAGACCATCAATGCCGCTCTTAATCTTTTCGATGATGAGCGACTGAGGCGGCGCTTCCGGCTCGCCGTAGATTTCGACTTCATAGCCGCGCTCCCGCAAACGCCGCCATGCCGCGTCGCCGATGTCTGCGGTCGCAAAGATTCGGATCGCTTTACTCGTCATTGATTTCTCACCTGCCAGTTGTCGGCTAATCTTGAAGAGACGAGCGCCAAAGCGCAAGCCTTCGCCTGCCGTTCAACCAGCGTTTCAGGGCCGCCGACAGAACCGGCCCGGATCAATATATAGCACTATGCCCCAGGGGGCATCGCTATTAGTTGTAGTTTTTCCGCCGCCTCAGCTCACTTTTTACTTGACATCGAATTGCGCTATGTTACTATGCCGTCAACACCGGAAAGGAGGTGGTCCAACGCGATGATAAGTCTTAGACCAGGTGAGGTGGCTGAGGCCTGAACGCGAGCCGTGGACGCCCGACGTCCGCGCGTTTGCGTTTCTCTTGCCGGAGTAGCACGCTCAACTGATGTAGGTACGGATCGGCCACAGGCCAATCCCAACAGTCCACCGCAGGCCCCGACGCCGTGCGCCATCGAGTCGCCGCGTCGGGGCTTGATTCGTTTCCGCCACTCGCTTGCCTGCGAGCTTTCGCGCAGGGTAAAGTAGATTCTGTTCGGACTCTTCGCAATCCCGCTTCAAAAAATCAATCGGAGGTCGCAACTCATGTCGACTGAAATCGTGGATACCCCGAAGGTAGGCGCCAACGAGTTCCCGGATATTGTCGGGGCGAAGCCTGAGAATCCCTATCTCGCGGCGTTCCGCCCTTATATTCCGTCGTCGGTGACGCTGCGCGAGTTGACGCTATTGCCGATCATCGTCGGCACACTCCTCGGCATTGTCTTCGGCGCTTCGTCGCTCTACCTGGTATTGAAGACCGGCTTGACCGTCAGCGCCTCGATTCCGGTCGCTGTCATTTCGATCACGCTCTTTCGGGCGCTGTCGAAATTCGGCATGCGGGACGCGACGATCCTTGAGAACAATATTGTGCAGACCGCCGGGTCGGCAGGCGAAAGCATTGCCTTCGGCGTTGGCGTCACCATGCCGGCGATCATGATTTTGGGCTTCGACCTTGAAATCACGCGCGTGATGCTGGTCGCCGTGCTCGGCGGGTTGCTCGGCATCTTGATGATGATCCCGCTGCGCCGGGCGCTGATCGTGCAACAGCATGGGTTATTGAAATACCCCGAAGGCACGGCCTGTGCCGAAGTGCTGAAGGCCGGCGCTTCGGAAGAATCGCGCGCCGCGGCGCACTCGGATGCCGGGGCGAAGGTCGAGGATGTTCGCGCCTTGCCGATCTTCACTGGGCTGGGCATCGGCTTCTTCTATTATGCGGCCTACGCCGCGTTCAAAGTCTGGAAGGATACGCCGCGCAAGATTTTCGGCGGCGCGTTCAACGGCGGCTCGATTGCGGCAGAGATCAACCCGGCGCTCTTAGGCGTCGGTTACATCATCGGCCCGCGCATCGCTTCGATCATGTGCGCCGGCGGCGTGCTGGCCTATCTGGTGCTGATTCCCGCCATCAAGTTCTTCGGCTCGGCGCTAACGACGGCGCTGCCGCCCGGCAGAGTGCCGATCAGTGAAATGGACCCCGATGCCATTCGCGGCGCTTACGTGCTCTACATCGGTGCGGGCGCGGTGGCGGCGGGCGGCATCATTAGCATGATGCGCTCACTGCCGACCATCTGGCATGGCTTGAAAGGCGGCTTGAGCGACCTGCGCGGCGGGCAGGCGGCGCGGGCCGGTTTGGTTCGCACCGATCAAGACCTCTCGATGAAGTTTGTTCTCGGCGGCATCTTCGTGCTGCTGGCCATGATCGTCGGTTTCCCGCAGCTCGGCCTGCACTGGAACCTGCTCGGCGCCATTCTCATTGTCGCCTTCGGCTTCCTCTTCGTCACCGTCTCGTCAAGGCTGACCGGCGAGATTGGCTCGTCCTCAAATCCGATCTCTGGAATGACCGTGGCGACGCTGCTGCTCACCTGTTTGATCTTCCTGCTGGTTGGCTGGACGGGCTCGATTTACTATGTCACGGCGCTCTCCATCGGCGGCATCGTTTGCATCGCGGCATCGAATGGCGGCACGACATCACAGGATTTGAAGACCGGCTTTCTGGTCGGCGCGACGCCGAGGCATCAGCAGACCGCTATCCTCATAGGCGCGCTGGCGTCGGCACTGGTGCTTGGCCCGATTCTGCTGACGCTGAACGAAGCGGGCACGGTTTATGTGCCGCTGGCCAATAATCCTGAGATTGCTTTCCCGGCAGACTTCCGCGTTGACCCGGCGCAATTGCAGATGGAGAACGGTCAGCCGAAGACCGAACGACTGCAAGGCTCGCAGGGCGTCGACGACCAGACCAATTACCGTGTCTGGTACAGGGCCGATTCAGATGAAGCCAACGCGCAAAAGTACCTGGTTAACGATCAGGGCGTCCCGGTCTACATGGCCGACCCGGCCATCAACGGCACGCATAAAGTGCGGCCCGATGGCACGACGGTGACGAAGTTCGACGCACCGAAAGCAACCTTGATGAGTTACATCATCAAAGGCATCTTGAATCACAAACTGCCCTGGGGACTGGTGCTGCTCGGCGTGATGATCGCCATCGTTCTAGAGATGTCAGGGATTCCATCGCTCGCGTTCGCCGTCGGCGTCTACTTGCCGCTTTCGTCTTCGAGCCCTATCTTCATCGGCGGCCTGATTCGCTGGCTCGTAGACAAGTACGTGCGCAAGAAATTCGCCAAACACGATCTCACTGAAGATCAACTGGTGGCCGAAGGCGATAAGAGCCCCGGCGTGCTCATGGCCTCCGGCTATATCGCCGGCGCGGCGTTGGCCGGCATCATCTACGCCTTCTTGAATGGCCTGCCGAGTCTTGGCCCATTCAACAAGGCGGTTGAAGACTGGGCGGGCCAGAGCAACCCGTTCTACGGCGGTGCAAATGCCGACTTGCTGTCGTTGATTCCCTTCGTGATTATCTGCGTGCTGCTTTATCTGGCCGGGCGCGAAGTCATTCTCGCTGGCAAGAAGCGAGGCGCGCGCACTTGAAACGGTTCATGACATGCTGAGCAAGCTAGAAGCGGGGCGCTCTGCAAAGAGCGCCCCGCTTCTAGCTTGCCGGCCTGGCTTACCAGATTTTCAGCTTGCGGAACACCTTAAACGGCTTGAGGAGAAACTGGCCGCGCGCATGTCGCCGGTAACCGTGCTGCGAAATTCTTCGCCCGCCGCGCGGCTCATCAATAGTAACCTGCGCCACAGTTGCCGTGGGCGCATCCGCATCGCTCGAAACCGTGGAATCGGAAGCATCGTCAGGCGCGGCGTCCTCGCCAGTCGCTGCTTGTGCCGCAGGCCGACTGTCACGCAATGCTGCGCTCGTGGCCTGGGCGGCAGGCTCGGCGATGGCCGCCGTGGAATTAGAATTAGGTAGCAAGCCGGTGATCGCTTTGCCCGACAGCCAGCCGACGCCCAGGCCGATCAGCGCCGCCAGCGCCAGCACAAAGTATTTCGACTCAGACGGCGCGCGCGGATTAGCCTTGCGCGGCTTCGGCCACCCCGGCTCGCGGTAAGCCATGTCATGCTCAATGCTTCTAGAAAATCGCCCCATTCTGATTACCTCGGTTGTTCGCTCCAATGACTAAAGCGCAATCCGTGTTCCTCCACCTGAGCGCGTCATTTGCACGGCAAGCTCGGTGAGGCGCAAGGCGCTGGCGTTTTTCCATACAGGCAACCATACACCGCGCCGGGCGTCGCTTTGATTGCCAAGCCGCGCGCCCATTGGCTATTATCCTTCCAGCCATGATTAAGACGATTGAATGGACTGATGAAGGCGTCGTGATGATCGATCAGCGGCGCCTGCCGAACGAAGAGCTTTATCCCGTCTTCCAATCTTACGAAGAAGTCGCCCGCGCTATTGAAGAGATGGTGGTGCGCGGCGCGCCAGCCATCGGCGTTGCGGCAGCGATGGGCGTCGCCCTGGGCATGAAGCAATCGCAGGCAACAACCGCCGAAGCCTTCGAGCAGGACTTTCATCAGACCTGTCAGCGGCTGGCAGAGACTCGCCCGACGGCGGTCAATCTCTTCTGGGCCATCGAGCGCATGCGCTGGAACTTCAACCACGCCCGCCGCGAAGGCCGCTCGCTTGACCAAATCCGGCGCGACCTCGTCAACGAAGCGCTCGCCATGCACCGCGAAGACATCGCCGCCAATCAGCGCATGGGACAGTTCGGCGCCGAGCTGATCCCCGACCAGGCAACCATCCTGACGCACTGCAACGCCGGGGCGCTGGCGACCGCCGGGTACGGCACGGCGCTCGGCGTCATCCGCGCCGCGGTCGAAGCCGGCAAGCGCATCAAAGTCTTTGCAGACGAAACGCGCCCGTTCCTGCAAGGCGCGCGGTTGACCGCCTGGGAGCTGGCGAAAGACGACATCCCCGTGACTTTGATTACAGACAACATGGCCGGGCACTTTTTGAAGGCGGGAGAGGTAGACGCGGTGATCGTCGGCGCCGACCGCATCGCCGCCAACGGCGACGTCGCCAACAAGATCGGCACTTATATGGTCGCGGTGGCGGCGCACGAGAACAACGTTCCTTTCTATGTCGCCGCGCCGCTCTCGACCGTTGACTTGAAGTTGAACTCCGGCGACCAGATTCCCATCGAATCGCGCGCCGCCCGCGAGGTGACGCACTTTCGCGACCAGCCGGTGGCCCCCGAGGGCATCGACGTCGCCAACCCGGCCTTTGACGTGACGCCGCACCGTTACATCTCGGCCATCATCACCGATGCCGGCGTCGCGCGCGAGCCATACGACATGAGTCTGGGGGCGCTGTTCGAGAGCAAACTATGAGGCGATTTTAGATTTTGGATTTTAGATTTTGGATTAGCAGACTGAAGCATCAAGCGGTCACGTCCTGTTCCTCAATCTAAAATCGTAGGCGCGAAGCGCTAAACCATGAAAATCTAAAATCCAAAATTCAGATATGAAATTAGAACACAGAATCGGCCAACTCTTATTGATCGGCTTACCCGGCCCACAGCTTGACGCGCCGTCGCGCGAGCTGCTCGAAACCGTCCAGCCGGGCGGCGTGCTGCTCATGGGTCACAATATCGAGAGCGCGGCGCAGGTCGCCGAGCTGAATAGCGCGATCCGCGCCGTCGTTCAGGTGCCGCCGCTCGTCGCCGTGGACCAGGAAGGCGGGCGCGTGGATCGCCTGAAGGGGATCTATTCGCCGATGCCCGCGGCTGATCTGCTGCGCGCTTCGGGCGACGCTTCGATAGCCGCGCGGCTCGGCGAGATCGCCGCCGAAGCGCTGCGCACGCTCGGCTTCAACGTCAATTTCGCGCCGGTGCTTGATGTCGCGGTGAACGATTCGGTCGAGAACGGTCTCAAGGGGCGCTACCTCGGCAGCACGCCGGCCAAGGTCGTGCGTCTGGCCGGGGCTTACCTCGAAGGCTTGCAGCGCGGCGGCATCCTCGGCGTCGGCAAACACTTTCCCGGCCTCGGCCATTCAGTCGTTGACTCGCACCATCAGTTGCCGACCATTGATCGCTCACGCGACCAGATCGCTAAAGAAGACCTGCTGCCTTACACCGAGCTATTCAGCAAGATCAATGCGCGGTTGAACGCCGTCATTGTCGGGCACGGTCACTACCCGGCGATTGATGGGCCTTCGGCGCTGCCGGCGTCGTTATCGAAGAACATCGTCAATGGCCTGTTGCGCGAAGAGTTGGGTTACAAGGGCCTGACGCTGACCGACGACCTGGAGATGGGCGCGATCACCGCGACGCGCGATATCGCCGAAGCCGCCGTTATGGCGATTG
Source organism: Blastocatellia bacterium (assembly GCA_035275065.1). Lineage (NCBI taxonomy): Bacteria > Pseudomonadati > Acidobacteriota > Blastocatellia > Blastocatellia bacterium. The sequence continues at coordinate 25,807 of DATENM010000072.1, read as the reverse complement.
AGGCCGGTAACGATATGGCTTTGGTCACCGGATCGGGCCAGCCAGAGCGCGTCCTGGCCGCCTGGCAGGGCATGGTCGAAGCGGCGCAGAAGGGACGCATTACCAAGACCCATATCAGCCGCGCCTTCGACCACATCGCCCGCGTCAAATCGATGATCTCGCCGCCGCAACCGCAGAGCGAGATGGCCGTCGCCCGCCTGCGCGAGCGCATCGCCGAGCTCAACCTCGTGCTGCAACACACCAAGTAAACGATGAATGATGAATGATGAGTGATGAACTGAAAGAATCGCGCTCAATATCGCCAACTCTTTTCTCCGCCATTCATCATTCATCATTCATCATTCATCGTTTGATCACCTCCCGTCTGCTGCTTATTGCCTCCTGCTTCTTGCTCATGCTGCCGCTCGCGGGTTGCCGCCACGGGGCCGAGCCGGGCACGCTGGTTATCGCCATCGAAGCGCCGCCCGCCGGCTTTGACTCGCGTTTCTCGACAGGCAACGGCATCTCGGCGCGCATCATGCAACTGGTCTACGACACGCTGGTCGTTAAGAACAGCCTCTTCGAGTTCGTGCCGTCGCTCGCCGAGCGGTTTGAAGAATCCCCGGATCATCAGACCTTCACCTTTCACTTGCGCCAAGGCGTCGTCTTTCATAACGGCAAGCCGCTCACTTCATCTGACGTCAAGTACACCTTCGCTTCGATCAAAGACCCGGCGACCCGTTCGCCCATTCGCGGCTCGGTCGATAAGATCACTTCGATTGACGCGCCCGACCCGCTGACCGTCATCTTTCGCGCCAGCGAGCCGTTCGATCTCATCGGCACCCTGCCGGCCATCGGCATCATCCCTGAAGGCGCCGGCGCCGAGCAGGCCAGCGCGCCGGTCGGCAGCGGCCCTTACCGGTTCGTCTCTTACAACGAAGGCGAGGCCGTTCACCTCGAAGCCAACGCGAATTACTGGGGCGGCGCGCCGGTCATCCCGCGCGTGCGAGTCAAAGTCGTCACCGACAACAGCACGCGGCAGGCCGAGCTGATGAGCGGCGACGTTGATCTCGCCCTGAATGCGCTGTTTGATCCCGAAACCGTGCGTGCGCTGCAACGCCGCTCGGACATCCAGGTGGTCGTCGGTGACGGCGCTAACATCGGTTACCTCGGAGCCAACACCACGCCGGCTTCGGACCTTGGAAACGTCAAAGTCCGTCAGGCGGTCGCGTATGCGATTGACCGAGAGTCGATCATTCACCGTTTGCTCCGTGATCAGGCGCGCCAGGCGAACACCTTGCTGCCGCCTGAGCACTGGGCCTACAACCCCAACATCACGGTCTATGACCACGACCCGCAACGAGCCATGCAGTTGCTCGACGAGGCCGGTTTCCCCGACCCCGACGGCGACGGGCCGCAGACGCGACTGCGATTGACGATTCTCATCTCGACCGCGCAACTGTCGCGCAACATCGCCGCCATTCTGCAAGACCAGTTGCGACAGGTCGGCATCGAGCTTGAGCTGTTGTCGCTTGAAACGGCGACGATGAACGACCGGCTGGCGAAAGCGCAGTATGATCTCTTCTACCGCATCGGCCTCGGCTTCAATCAAAGCACCGATGGCTTTCAGCTGGTTTACCACAGCCGCTACCAGGACGCGCAATTCAACGACGCCATTGCCAGGCTGCGCGCCGCGAGCGACCCGGCGGCGATGCGCCCGCTGTTTGACACGCTGGCTACGGTTCTCGCCAAACATGACTATTGCGCGACGGCGGAAGTGAGCCGCATGATCGAGCAAGCCGCGGCGCTCGATGCAACCACCAGCGCTGTTGAAAAGCGCGCGCTCTATCTAAAAATCTCAAGCTTGCTGACAGATCGCGGCGGCCAGAACCGCATGCGTTACTGCAACCCGCAGGTTGACGATTGGATCGTCGAAGCCGAGCGCGCCGACACGCGCCCCGCCAAAGTTGCGCTCTACAGCCAGGTCGAAAAGGCGGTCTCTGACGAGCTGCCGCAGCTCTATCTCTGGTATCCGGCCAACGTGCTTGTCGCCCGCAAGCGCGTCGGCAACATCCAGCTCGACCCTTCCGGCTCGTGGTTCTTCATCACCAAACTGACGCTCTCTGAGAAGTGACGACACGGCGACGCGGCGACCGGAATGAAGGTCGGGTGTAGCGCAAGGCGGTTAGCTTGCGCGAGTCGCAGCGCAAGCTAACCGCCTTGCGCTACATGACAAATGCAATCAAAAACGGTTCTAGATGGAGCAACCCGATCAACCAGTGAGCAGTGATTCGCGCGACTCTCTCGCCGCGTCGCCGCGTCGCCGCGTCGCCGCGTCGCTCTTCGCTGGCGTGTCGCGCAGCGCCATCATCATCGGCTTTGTCAGCATGTTTTCCGACATCAGCGGCGAGATGATCTATCCCATTCTGCCGCTCTTCCTGACCGCGACATTGGGAGCGCCGGCAACCGTCGTCGGCTTGATCGAAGGCATCGCTGTCGGCCTGGCTAATGTGATCGGCGGCTTCTCCGGGTGGATTTCGGATCGCCTCGGGCGGCGCAAGCCTGTGGCCTTTTTCGGCTATGTCTTGACGGCAGCGACTCGCCCGGTGATGGCCGCCGCGCAGGTATGGCCGCTGGTGCTGGCGGCGCGCTTTGCCGAGCGCTTCGGCAAAGGCATCCGTAACGCGCCGCGTGATGCGCTGCTTGCCGAAGCGACCGAAGCGCGCTATCGCGGGCGGGCGTTTGGGTTCGAGCGCGCCATGGATTCGGCGGGCGCGGTGCTGGGGCCGCTCGTGGCGCTGGCGGTGGTCAACTGGGCGCGGCTCGATGCGCGCAGCATCTTTTTGATCTCGGCGATTCCGGCGACCGTCGCGGCGCTGCTGATTCTTACGGTCAAAGAGCGGCGCGAAAGTGTTGTCACGGGAACCGGCGAGCTGCGGCTGTCGCTCGCCGGCACGACGCGTGAGTATAAAAGATTACTTCTGGTGATGGCGGTCTTCGGGCTGGCGAATTCCGCCAACTCGTTTCTGATTCTGCGCGCCCAACAGTTGGGACTGGCAAATGGTGAAGGCGCGGGCCGGGCCATCAGCGCAGCGATCTTTGCTTATGCGCTGTTCAACCTGGTGTCCGCGCTGGCCGCGTATCCGGCGGGCGCGGCCAGCGATCAACTGGGGCGGCGCAATCTGCTGATTGCCGGCTTTGCGGTCTACGCCTTGAGCTATCTCGGGTTCGCGCTCGTCTCGCGGGTATGGATGGTCTGGCCGCTGTTTGCGCTCTACGGTCTGTTCCCCGCGCTGACGGAAGGCGTCGCCAAAGCCCTGGCCGTGGACACGGCGGGCCGCGCCGGCCGCGCCACGGTGATCGGCATCCTCTCGATGGTCACCGGCCTGACGCAGATTGCCGCGAGCTACGTCGGTGGCGTGCTCTGGGACAAGGTGAATGCGGCGGCGACGTTTTACTTCGGCGCGGCGCTGGCCGCCCTCGCCGCGGTGATGCTATTTGCGTTGTTGCCTTCGCGCATCAGCCCAGAGCGCGTATAATCCGAAGGCAGGAGGGCGCGTATGACTACCATTACGATTGTGCCGGAGAGCACGGGCAAAGATGGGATCATCTACCGCGCGAAGGCAGGGACACTTCAATCAGAAGGTCGGAGCGCAGGCGAAGCGCTGGATGCTTTAACTAAACAGTTGGACCAAGCGGAAACCGGAGCCCTGGTGGTCATTCAACAACCGCCTACGGAATGGTCAATTTTCGTAGCTGCATATTATGAAGCCATCATCGACCACGTTCAAAGAACTCTATCGGGCGAAATGCCGCTGCCGGATGCTTTCTTCACGGCAGCGCAACAACATCGCTTGAGTGAGTTGATGGCGCGCTGGCGCGAGGCGCGCGACGAGAGCCGCCAACTACAGCCTGAAGAGCAAGCTGAATTGGAACAACTCATCAATGCTGAGGTGCAGGCGGCAACGCGGCGTGCGGAATCTACAGTTGCTGAGTGGAAGAAATGAACCCTCACTACACACTGGTTGCGCGACGCGCCGCGCACCGATGTGAGTACTGTCATGCGCCCGAAGTCATCTTCAATTTCCCATTCGAGGTCGAACACATCATCCCCTTGTCGAAAGCCGGCGAGGATAATAAGGCTAATCTGGCGCTCGCGTGCCGCGCCTGCAATGTTCATAAAGGGGATTGGCTAACCGGCCTAGATGAACAGACCCGTAGCGATTCGCGTTTATTCAATCCACGCGGGGATAACTGGGAAGAACACTTTATGCTCGACCTTGAAACGGGCACGATACATGGTTTGACTGCGATTGGCAGGGCTTCGGTTTGGCGGCTGCGAATGAATAAGCCGATGCAGGTGACCGCACGACTTCGATGGATTCAATTAGGATTTTTCATATGAACGATAGCATTCAGATACGGCCCGAACAACCTGACGACATTGCCGCAATTCGCCGGGTCAACGAGCGCGCCTTCGATGGCCCGACGGAGGCTGATCTCATTGACCTGTTACGCGCCCACGGCAAGGTCACGCTGTCGCTGGTCGCGGTTCACGAGGCGCAAGTCGTCGGGCATATCCTGTTCAGCCCCGTCGTCATCGGAGCGACCGGGAAATCAGCCGCCGCCGTCGGGCTGGCGCCGATGGCCGTGCTTCCCGAGTGGCAGAATCAGGGCGTCGGCTCACGGCTGGTCAGGGCCGGACTCGAAGCGTGCCGCCGCCTCGGTCACCGGGCCGCCGTCGTGCTCGGTCATGCGAACTACTATCCGCGCTTCGGCTTCGCGCCCGCCAGCCGCTTCCATATCCGCTCCGAATACGACGTGCCGGATGAAATCTTCATGGCAATGGAGCTAGAGCCGGGCGCGCTCGCGGCTTGCGCCGGCACCGCGAAATACCAGGCGGAATTCAACGACATTTAGCGCTCAACCTGCCGCCCTGGCCCGCGCAAATTCGGGTTGCCCTGCCGGCGGCGGATGAAGATAATCCATCTGCACTTCATTTGCGTATCAGTCAATCAATTCATTCGACAAGGAGATTGCCATGCAAAGCACCATGCAGGATCGCCCATTGACGATCAACCATATCTTCGAGCACAGTCGCCGCGTTCACGCCTCAAGCGAAGTCGTGACCTTTATGGGCGACGGCTGCCGTCGCGCCCGCTATGCCGAAGTCGGCGACCGTGCCGAGCGATTAGCCGCCGCCTTGAAACGGTTGGGCGTCAATCAGGGCGACCGCGTCGGCACCTTCTGCTGGAACACCCAGGAACACCTCGAAGCCTACTTCGCCATTCCCTGCATGGGCGCGGTGCTGCACACGCTCAACCTGCGGCTCTTTCCCGAACAGCTCACCTACGTCATCAACCACGCCGAAGACCGCGTCATTATCGTTGACGACACGCTGGTGCCGCTGCTGGCCCGCGTCGCGCCTGAGCTGAAGAGTGTCCAACATTACATTGTTGTAGGCAGTGGCGACGCCTCGGCGCTCGGCGAGGTGCTGCGTTATGAAGAACTGCTTGCCGCGGAGTCTCTGGGTTTTGACTGGCCGGAGATTGACGAGCGCGCGGCGGCGGCGATGTGTTACACCAGCGGCACGACCGGCAACCCGAAAGGCGTCGTCTATTCGCACCGCTCAACCTATCTGCACTCGCTTGCGAGTTGCGCCGGCTACATCTTCAGCTTTACCGAGCGCGACCGCATCCTGCCCATCGTGCCGATGTTCCATGCGAACGCCTGGGGCTTGCCTTATTCGGGATGGACGGCGGGCGCTGACTTCATCATGCCGTCGCGCTTTCTACAAGCCGAACCATTGTGCCGCCTGATTGCCAGCGAGCGCCCGACCTTCACCGGCGCGGTGCCGACGATCTGGAATGAAGTGCTGCGCTACAGCGAAGGGCGCGAGCTGGATTTTTCGTCAATACGCATGGTGATCTGCGGCGGCTCGGCGGTGCCGCGCAGCTTGATGGAGCGCTTCCAGGAAAAGTTCGGCGTCCGCATTATCCAGGCATGGGGCATGACCGAAACCAGCCCGCTCGCCGCCCTCTCTTTCGCGCCCAAAGACAGCCGGCCCGAAGAAGAGTTCGACTGGCGCTGCCGCACAGGGCGCGTCGAGCCCGGCGTTGAGATTCGCCTGACCGACCTGGATACGGTGCTGGATTGGGACGGCCAGTCCGTAGGCGAGATAGAGGTCCGCGGCCCGTGGATCACCGCCAGCTATTACGGCGACGACACGCCGGAGAAGTTTCACGACGGCTGGCTGCGCACAGGCGATGTCGGGACCATAGACGAGCGCGGCTTCATTCAAATCACCGACCGCGCCAAGGACGTGATCAAGTCGGGCGGCGAGTGGATTTCGACTGTCGAATTAGAGAACGCTTTGATGGCGCACCCCGACATCATTGAAGCGGCGGTCATCGGCGTGCCCGACGAGAAGTGGGACGAGCGCCCGCTGGCCTGCGTCGTCTTGAAAGAAAAGGCGGCGGCGACGCCCGATCAACTGCGCGCTTTTCTGGCCACGCGCGTCGCCCGCTGGTGGATACCAGAGCGCTGGTCGTTCATCAGCGAAGTGCCGAAGACCAGCGTCGGCAAATTCGATAAGAAAGTCCTGCGCGCCCGCCGCGAGCACAATGAGCTAGAGATCATCGAAGCCGGCACGCGCGCCGCCGGCGATGCCTAAACGCGTCGAGCGCCTGGCCGAGTATCGCCCGGCGTGGCAAATCCGATTCCGAAAAGTTCGCCGTAGATGTCGGCAAACGCAAAGGAGGCGGATATGCAAGACACGCGGGAATTATATGAAGAGAATCGGGCGCTCGGCTTGACGGTGCTGGTTTATTACGCGGTAATGATCGCCGCTTTCGCCATCGGTTTGTACGGCCTGTTTTCACTGATCTGGATGGCCGGCGACAGCTTTGCACAGAACCTACACGCGCTTGGCCTGCTGCTTTGATGGATGGTGATCGCCGCTCGTCATCTCACACTCACACGCACGCCGACCCACCAAAGTCGCGTGGGTTCGATCTCCTTCCCAGATTCGCGCTTTGAGCGCGAGGTTGAAAGCCGCCATCAGCGGGTGCTAGACTTGCCGTGATGAGTACGTCCACGACCGGCAATCATCCCGCGGCGCGCAGCATTGCCTGGACGCTGACACGGCGTATCGGCATGGTCATCGTGCTGGCGCTGGCCTTTTTCCTGAGCGCGACGATCACCATTTATACGCTCTTCCGCATCGGCGACACGCGCGTTCCCGATTGTATAGGCAAGCCCGAAGCCGAAGCTCAAAAGCTGGCCGAGCACGCCGGGCTCAAGGTCAAGGTGACGCGCCGCAACGATGCCGCGCCAGCGGACACCGTCATTGAAACGCGGCCCGGCCCGAACGCTTCGGTCAAGAAAGATTCGACGGTCACCATTATCGTCAGCGCCGGCCCGGCGAAAGGCGAAAACCAGTTCCCGGTTTCCAGCTACCAGGTGTCAGTTGTCAGGTGTCAGTTGCCCGTTTCTGGCGCGCTGCCATCGGCAATCGGCGCTGGCAAGCGACCCATAATCGGATGGGAACCGGGAACGAGCAACTGGTAACTGAGAACGACTCATGGTTGAAATTGCGCCATCAATTTTATCCGCCGATTTCGCGCGACTCGGCGAAGAGATTCAAGCTGCCGAGCGCGGCGGCGCCGGCTTGATTCACGTTGACATCATGGACGGGCACTTTGTGCCGAACATTACAATTGGCCCGCTGGTCGTCAAGGCGGCGCGCAAAACCACGAAGCTGCCGCTCGACTGTCACCTGATGATTACCGACCCCGACCGCTACATCAGTGATTTTGCGCGCGCCGGCGCCAACCTGATCTCCGTGCATGTCGAGGCGGTGACGCATCTGCACCGGACGCTTACGGCGATCCGCGAGCTGGGCTGCCGCCCCGGCGTGGTGCTGAACCCGGCGACGCCGCTCGCGGCCATCGAAGAGGCGTTGCGCTACGTTGATTATGTCCTGGTGATGAGCGTCAATCCGGGCTTCGGCGGCCAGTCGTTCATTGAGCCGTGTCTTGACAAGGTCAGTCGCCTACGCGGTATGATTGAAAGTCGCGGCCTCAACGTGCAGATTGAAATAGATGGCGGCGTCGGGCTCGAAAACGTCGTCGAGGTGGTGCGCGCGGGAGCGCGCTGGCTGGTTGCCGGTTCGGCAGTTTTCGGAACCGGCGATGCGGAAGCGGCGACCCGGGCGTTGCGCCAGAAAGCGATGGAGCCGCTGACGGTTTAGCCGCCGTTGAATCGAGAAGCGCAAAGTACGCCCCGGCGTTTTACCCGTGCTCGATCATTCAGCCTTTAAATCCAAGTAAAGGAGTCAGCCGCGACTGTGCAGAGCGGAGCGGCTGCCAGCGAAGTCTTATGAAAGCAGTAAAAATTTCTATCCTGGCGCTTGCCCTGACGCTCGCCTTCACGGCCTGCGGCGGCAAGCCGAAATCGAAGATCACCTTAGAAGAGGCGAAGGGGCCGGGCCGCGACGCCGAGTTGTTCCGCGATGCCACTGACGCTGCCCGCAAGGGCAATTTCGATCAGGGGCGTATCCTGTGGAACACCATGATCAACACCTATACCGATAGCCCGATGATCAAAATGGCGAAGCTCTCCATCGCCGACACCTATTACCTGCAAGGCGGCTCTAAGAGCCTGGCGCAGGCCGAGGTCGAATACCGCGATTGGATTCAGTTCTTCCCCGATGATCCGCTGGCTCCCGAAGTCATGATGAAGATGGCCGAGATTCATCTCAAGCAGGTGCAGGCACCCGACCGCGACATCACGCAGGCACGACAGGCCGAGCGCCAGCTCAAAGAGATGATGCGCCGTTATCCGAACTCCAGTAAGAAAGAGCGCACCGAGCAGCTCATGAATGAAGTGCAGGAAGTCCTTGCCATGCACGAGCTCAAGGTGGCGCGTTTCTATTTCGACATCCGTCAATCGCCGACGGCGGCGCAGGGGCGCACCGAAGAGATATTGAGCAAGTATCCCAACTTCACGCGCTTCGACGAAGCCCTGTGGCTGCACGCGCGGGCGCTTGAGCTACAGGAAGACACCGAGACGGCGAGCCAGAACCTCCAGCGACTGGTCAGCAGCTTTCCGAAATCCGACTATGCCGAGCGCGCCAAAGAGACCTTGAAGAAGTGGGGCAAGCCGGTTCCCGAAGCCGACCCGGCAAAGATGGCCGAGCCCGGCCCCGATAACAAGAGCATGCCGGCGCGCTTCGCCGGGCTGCTCTTTGGGCCGCGCATTGACACCTCCGACAAAGGCGTTCTCATCGACCGCGATCTGAAGACCGATGAGCTGGTCGCCCGCGCTCGCGAGCTGAGCGGGCAGAAAGCGACCGGCCCGGTGACGCCCGCCGCTTCGACCACCACCAATACGGTCGACACGCGCCCGCGCCGCACCGGCCAGCCTGGCCAGGACGTCGAAGTCAAGCCGGGCACACCTACAGATCAGAAAGCGACGCCGTCTTCAACCAGCAAAGACAAGAAGGGCAAGGATAAGAAGAACGGCGAATCGAAAGTGCTGCGCAACCCCTAACCGATTTTAGATTTTAGATTTTGGATTTTGGATTACGCGGCCCGCGTCTCATTAAACGCGGGCCGCTGTCCGGTTCCTCAATCTAAAAACTAAAATCCAAAATCCAAAATCGAATGAACGTTCTCGTCATCGGCGGGACTGGCTACATCGGCACGCACGCGGTTGAAGAATTGCTGCGGCGCGGTCATGAAGTCGCCATCCTGGCGCGCGGCGAGACTCCCTCGCATCTGCCCGCAGCGGTGCGCCATATCAAGGGCGACCGCCATCAGCCCACAGACATTGAAGCGTTGCGCGCCGCCCGCTTTGACGCCGTCATTGACATCAACGCCTATACCCGCGAAGAGACGCAAGCCGTCATCAATGCCTTTGATGGGCGCGTCGAGCGCTTCGTCCATCTCAGCTCGCTGTCGGCCTGCCAGGTGGTGCCGGCGCAGCCCTTTAACGAAAACAGCCCGCTGGTTACCGACCCGAGTTTCGCCTATGGCTATAACAAAGCCGAATGCGAGCGCGCCCTGCGCTGGGCGCATGCGCGCAATGGCTTTCCGTTCATCAGCCTGCGCCCGCCGGCGGTCATCGGGCCGCGCGATTACCTATCGCGTGAGAACTATTTTCTGAAGCGCATGGTCGCCGGCGATCCGGTCATCGTCGCCGGCAGCGGCGCGACGCCGATCTGGGCCATTTATGTCAAAGACCTTGCCGCCGTGCTCGCTGATGCGCTGACGGCAATCGATGTCGCGGGCGGCGCTTATTCCGTCGCGCAAGCCGAAGCGGTCAGCATTAACGACCACATCGCCGCCATTGCCGCGATTGCCGGCGTTGAGGCCGAAGTCGAGCACATCCCGGCTGGGCTGCTCGAACGGCTGGGATTCAACCTGCAACACTTCCCCTACTATTCGGGCGATGCCATCCTGACGATTGACACCGGCGCAGCGCGTAACGATTTAGCGTTCAAGCCGACGCCTTATTCGCAGGCGCTCAGAGAAACCGTTGACTACTTCATTGGGCGCGGCCCGGAGCGCAGTCCGTCTATCGAAGACCGCTTCCCTCCCCTCATGCCGCGCGCCCGCGAGCGCCTGCTTGTCGGGCGCTATCGTCTCGCGATGCGCGAGCTCGAAGACCGCCTGACTGATGAATGGCTGAACGAAGCCCTGTCGGAGCTTTAGTGATGAGTGATGAGTGATGAGTTAGAATCTAGATTACAATTACAAATGAGCAAGAGCGCACCCAACAGCAGACCAGACCACTCATCACTCATCACTGATCACTCATCACTGAAAATCATGATCGTTGCCGGCGAAGCGAGTGGCGACCGTCACGGCGCGGCGCTGGCGCTGGCGCTCAGGCGGCTCTACCCGGAAACCGTCTTCGAGCTGTTCGGCGCGGGCGGTGAAGAGATGCGCGCGGCAGGCGTCGAAACGCTCGTGGATGCTCGCGAGGTCGCGATTATCGGCATCCCGGAGATCGCGCGCGGGCTCGGCAAGCTTTATGGCGCATACCGCAAGCTATCTCAGGCCGCCCGCGAGCGACGACCGGCGGCGGTCGTGTTGATCGATTGGCCGGATTTCAATATGCGATTGGCGCGAACGCTCCGGCGCTCCGGCTTGCGTATCGTTTATTACATCAGCCCGCAGGTCTGGGCCTGGCGAGGTTACCGCGTGCGCGCCCTGCGCCGCGATGTCGAGCGTATGCTGGTCATCCTGCCGTTTGAAGTCGAGTTTTACCAGGGCAAAGACATGGCGGTCGAATATGTCGGCCACCCGCTGGTTGGCGCTGTGCAGCGCACCGCGAGCCGCGAAGCGTTTTGTGAGCAGTATCGGCTTGAGTTGTCGCGCCCGATCATCGCGCTTCTGCCCGGCAGCCGACACAAAGAGATTCACTACCATGTCCCCATCATGCTCGATGCGGCGCGACGATTGAACGACGCGCAATTCGTCCTGCCGCTCGCCAGCACGGTCAGCCGCGATCAGGTCGCGCGCATGGTGGCGCAGACGGCGCACGCGCCGCCCGTCACGCTGATCGAACGGGACACTTATAACGCGCTCTTTCACGCCGCGTTCGCCATTGTCGCTAGCGGCACGGCGACCGTCGAAACGGCGCTCGCGGGCACGCCGATGGTCATTGTCTATCGCGCTTCATCTGTGAACTGGAGACTGCTGCGCCCGCTGATTCGCCTCGACACCTTCGGCATGGTCAACCTGATCGCAGGCCGCCGCATCGTCCCTGAACTCATTCAGCACGAGGCCACTGGCGAGCGCATCGCCGCTGAAGTGCAAAGCATTCTCAATGACCCGGCGCGAATGGCCGCGATGCGGCGTGATCTTGAAGGAGTGCAACAAAGATTAGCCAGCGGCGGTGGCGCAGGGGCCGAGGGCGCCGCCCGTGCCGTCATGCAGGTCGCAAGTCAATAAGCCGCTGGTTGGGTAACGACTCGCTTGCTTTTACGTCGAATTGCGACTTATAATCCGATGGACAAGCAACGATAGAGAAAGCATAATCTCAACAAGAAGAACGAGGTGATGTGATATGAGTGATGACCTGACCGTACCGCCGACGCAGCCGACGATTGAAACCATCTTGGAGCGCATCAACGCTCTGGGCGAAAGCCTGAGCGCCGAGATTATCAAAGTTCGCCATGACCTGAGCGCCGAGATTATCAAAGTTCGCCATGACCTGAGCACGGAAATCACCAAGGTTCGGGTTGACCTGAGCGCAGAGATTCAATCGTTCCGAGAAGAAGTGGATGAAAAGCTTTACAAGCTGGACGGTAAACTTGACGTGCTGAACGAGGATTTCCTTGAGATAAAAGGCGAGCAAAAAAGGCACGGCAGGCGACTGAACGAGTTAGAGCGAAAGCTCTCTTAATCTTCAGCGATGTAAGCTCAGCTCGACGGTGATTTCCTGGCGGCGGCGATCCATCTCGACAAGGGCAAGCACCAGATCGCGCACTTCGCGCTCGGCGCGTAAGGTCTCAGACGATATCGCGCCCGACCGGTGCGAGCCGGGCGCATTCTGAACGACGTTCTCAATATCCTCCAGCCGCCGCCGCAAACGCGCCGTTTCCTCGTCAATCTCGCGCCGCTTCAACTCCAACTCTTCTTTCGCCATCGAGATCATCACGCCTGCCACAGACCAACCGAAGCACGACAACCCGTGGTCGCACTCCGGTTAGTTTGCAGCTCAGGCAATGGATTGCTTAGCGGCGTCCGCTGACGGCGCTTTGCGCATCGCGCATGCTCTTGACGCGGTCATGCACCTGTTTGATCTGGGTGAACTGGCGCTCAACCAGTGTGCGCACGACCGCCGGAAGGCTCTGCTCTTTGAGCGCGCCCTCATACGAGCGAACCGCCGAATCTTCGCCGCGCTCGCATTCGTTGAGGATGGATTGATCGTCGCGGCCCGTCAGCGTGCCTTTGATGTTGATCCAGGCGCGGTGCAGCGCGCCCGCCGTCGAGCTGGTGTTTTCCGGGTCGCCGCCGAGGCCGCGAACTTCCTGCTGAAGCTCGCCAACCATCTGCGCGCGCTCCAGGCTCACCTGGTTGAAGAGGGATTTGAGATCGGCGCTCTTGGCATTGTCGGCAGCTTCCTTAAAGCCTTCCTGGCCGTCGCGCAGGGTCTCGATGAGATTGTTCAGGGTATTGATTGCGTTGTCGTTATCCATTCAGTGTGTTCCTCCTATGTTCGTTCGAGCCCGGAGGATCACACTCACCATTTCCACTCATTCAAGTATGTGGGCCACACACACGGCTGTCAACTTATGGCGGTCGCCTTATTGTCTGCGCTGCGGGCGGAAGGGACGAGGATAGACAGCGACGCTGGCGTTGCCGTCTTTGTCTACGGCCTCGACGCCGAACAGGTAATTGTCTTTCGACAATCCCTTGATCGTAAAACTGCTGACGTTGCCGACGAATTGTTTATGCTGCCAGAACGGCGACGTCGTTTCGCGCCAGACGATTTGATAGCCGGCGAGGTCGGGCTCTTTGTTGGCCTCCCATCGCAGGGTGGTGTCATTTTCGAGTCGCGCCGTTTCGACTTCGACATTACTCGGAGCCGCCGGCGCCAGCGCCAACTGTGCCAGCGCCGCCGCATTGACGCGCGCCACCTGCGCGATGTAGCTGAAGTTGTCGTATTCCGGCAGGTCGCCATACTTCACGCCGTTTTCGGTGCGCACTTTCTGATGCTGATGTTTGTAATCCTCGTTGGGCTCAGTCATGCGCACCGCCGCAAAGCCGCGCTCCAGAAACGGCGAATGATCGCCGCCGCGCAGGTAGCGGTCTTTGCGATACACCACCGTCACGGTCATCCCGGCGACGTAGCGTTCGGCGACCTCTTTGATCGAGCGCGCCAGTTGCCGCGTCGGCAAATCGTTTTCGCCGCCGGTCTGCAACAGCGTGCGCAGCTCCGGCGATAACTCTTTCACCGGCTGCACGCCTTCGGCAAACAGGCGAACGTGGGTATTATCGATGTGGCCGTCTTCGGCATGCGAGCTGCCGATGATGTCGTTGGTAATCATGCCGGCGACATTGAGATTCTTCTGCTTGGCCATCTCGGCCCAGTGCGTCGAGCCTAATAGGCCCTGCTCTTCCGCCGCCACCGTCATAAAGACGAGCGTGGCGTCAAACTCATACTTCGACATAACGCGCGCCATCTCCATCACCGCCGCCGTCCCCGACGCGTCATCATTCGCGCCCGGCGCATCGCTGGTCCCGTCGAGCAAGTCCTGAGCGCAGACGCACGAATCATAATGACCGCTGACGACGAAGATGCGATCTTTGGATTCCGGCTGTCGTCCGGGCAACGTGGCGACGACGTTGACCAGTTGCGTCGGTTTCGGGATGCGCGCCACAGGTGGTTGAGTGAACTCGTCGAACTCGACCTGCAACCGCCCGCCCGATTCGCGGGCGTAGCGCTCAAGCTCGGATTTGATCCAGCGCCGCGCCGCGCCGATGCCGCGCGTCTCGCTCGCGGTATCCGATAGCGAGTGGCGTGTGCCAAAGCCGACGAGCTTGCGGATCGTCGCTTCGATATTGGCCGCCGAGATTTCGCGGACGATCTTTTGAATCTGCGGGTTGAGCTTATCGGTCGGATTGGCGCTGGCAGTAGCGGCTGGCTTGCTGCGCTGCGCGCCGGCAACCGTCAGAGCAAGCGCGAGAGTGGACAGGGCTGCGAGAGTTTTTTTCATTGGCATACCCGAACAAAGTCGAAGGTTGGCGAAGTGATGGTGCCCCCGGCAGGACTCGAACCTGCGGCCTAGAGTTTAGGAAACTCTCGCTCTATCCAACTGAGCTACGGGAGCACATTGGCTTTAGCCTATCAGATTCGCTTTTTGATTGTCTATTCATCAACACCGCTACTCATCATACTGCAACAATGATCTGACCTTGTAGTCGTTGAAACGCTCGCGGCCCTTCAGGAAGGTCAGCTCGACAACGAACGCTAGCCCGGCGACCGTGCCGCCAAGCTTCTCGACCAGGTTGACGACGGCGCGCGCCGTGCCGCCGGTCGCCAGTAAATCATCGGCAATCAATACGCGGTTGCCTTTGCCGATGGCATCGCTGTGAATCTCCAGCGTGTCGGTGCCATATTCCAGGTCGTAAGAGATCGATTCGGTCGCCGCCGGCAGCTTGCGGGGCTTGCGCACCGGCACGAAGCCCGCCTTCAGCCGGTAAGCCAGCGCCGGCGCAAAGATGAAGCCGCGCGCTTCGATGCCGATCACCGTGTCAATGTTCGGATCGTCAATGCACTCGACCAGTCGGTCAATCGTTGTGCGTAAGCCATACGGGTCTTTCAACAGCGTCGTGATGTCATAAAACATGATGCCCGGCTTCGGGAAGTCGGGGACCGTGCGGATCATCTTCTTCAGGTTGTCCACAGATAACTCTCCTCATTCAATATTCAACATCGAAGCTCTTGTGACGCCCGCTCGGTTTCAGATCGGATTCATCCACCGCCGTGACCTGCGCGTAAGACGGCCCGCGCCAAAGCTCTGCGCGAAACTCGGCAACCGCTTCCGCGGTCCCTTCGGCGATGGCTTCGACGGTGCCGTCGGCAAGGTTCCTGACGCTGCCGACGACGCCGAGACGATTCGCGGCGCGGATGGCGAAGAAGCGATAACCGACGCCCTGCACTCTGCCCTTGACGATGAATCGCCGCGCGATCTTCATAGCGACCCGGCCTTTCGAGCGAAGACGCAATCTAACACGACCGCTTGCCTGCTGTGAAGAAGCGATGCGCGTTGAGCGGTGCAAGAAGACGACAGGCGCGCTATGCTTTTCATGAAAACACTGAGCGAGAGGAGCCACCGATGACCGAGCCAACAGCAAATCAGCAAGTCCGCATCGAGTCCGACAGCATGGGCGAAATTGAAGTGCCGGCAGATGTCTACTGGGGCGCGCAGACCGCCCGCTCGCTGCTGCATTTCAATATCGGGCGCGACCTGATGCCGCCCGAATTGATCCGCGCTTTCGGCATCTTGAAGAAAGCCGCGGCGCTGGTCAATCAAGACCTCGGCAAGCTCTCTGAAGACAACGCCCGGCTGATCGCGCAAGCGGCGGACGAGGTGATCGCCGGTCGGCTCAATGAGCAATTCCCGCTGCGCGTCTGGCAAACCGGCAGCGGCACGCAGACCAACATGAACGTCAACGAAGTCATCGCCAACCGCGCTATTGAGATGGCCGGTGGCGTGATGGGATCGAAGAAGCCGATTCACCCGAACGATCACGTCAATATGTCGCAATCGTCGAACGATACCTTCCCGGCGGCCATGCACATTGCCGCGGCGATGCGCGTGCATAATGATTTGATCCCCGCCATCGAGCAAATCCACAACGCCATCATGGCCAAGGCCCGCGAGTTCGCCAACGTCGTCAAGATTGGCCGCACGCATTTGCAAGATGCCACGCCGCTGACCGTCGGCCAGGAGATGAGCGGCTGGGCGAGCTTGCTTGAACGCGATGCCGAGCGTTTGCGGCTGGCGCTCGACGGCCTCTACGACCTCGCCATCGGCGGCACGGCGGTCGGCACAGGGTTGAACGCGCCGCCGGAGTTTGCCGAGCGCGTCGCGGCGAAGATCGCCGAGCTGGCCGAGCTACCCTTTCGCTCGCACCCGAATAAATTCGCGGCGCTGTCGGCGCACGACGAGCTGGTCTTTGCCCACGGCGCGGTGACGACGCTTGCGGTCTCGCTGATGAAGATTGCCAACGACATCCGCTGGCTGGCGTCGGGGCCGCGCTGCGGCATCGGCGAATTGGTTATTCCTGAAAACGAGCCGGGCTCTTCGATCATGCCCGGCAAGGTCAACCCCACTCAGTGCGAAGCCATGACGATGATCGCGGCGCAGGTTCTCGGCAACAACGCGGCGATTAGCTTCGCCGGCTCGCAGGGCAACTTCGAGCTGAACGTCTTCAAGCCGGTGATGATCTACAATTTTCTGCACTCGGTGACGCTGCTCGCCGACGCCAGCCACGGCTTTGTCGAGTATATGATTAACGGCATCGAGCTCAACCGCGAGCGCATTGATCACTATGTCCAGAATTCGCTGATGCTGGTGACGGCGTTGACGCCGAAGATCGGCTACGACAAAGCGGCACAGGTGGCGCACGTGGCGCACGAAGAGAACATCAGCCTGCGCGAAGCCGTCCTCAAGCTCGGCTATCTGAGTGGCGAAGCCTTCGACGAAATAGTGCGCCCCGAGACGATGACGCATCCGGGATAACTTGAACCGCCAAGACGCCAAGACCGCCAAGAGGAACTTTGTGTTCTCTTGGCGGTCTTGGCGTCTTGGCGGTTTATCTTCCGATGGTCATCCAAGAATGGATAAACCCTGCGGCCTCGGTTATCATTCATGGCCATCAAGGAGTTTCCCGGTTTGCACGGATTCATCGCAAAACTACTGCGGTCACTGATCTGCCTGGTCGTCGTGTCGGCGCGGACATTCGCCGACGCGCCCGCGAACGGCGATGTCGGCGTGACGTTTATCAACGTCGCCAAACAGGCCGGGCTGACCACGCCGACCGTCTATGGCGATGAGCACAAAAACAAATACCTGCTCGAAACCACGGGGTGCGGCGCGGCCTTTCTGGATTACGATAACGACGGCTGGCAAGACATTCTCTTGGTCAACGGCACGCGGCTCGAAGGCTTGCCGCAAGCGCCGACCGCGACCTGCCGGCTCTATCACAACCAGGGGGATGGCAGCTTCATTGACGTGACACAGAAGTCCGGCCTCACGCGCACGGGCTGGGGCCAGAGCGTCGCCGTCGGCGATTACGATAACGACGGCTTCGACGACATCTTCATCAGCTACTTCGGCAAGAATGCGCTCTATCACAACAACGGCAACGGCACCTTCAGGGAAGTCGCAGACAAAGCCGGGGTCGCCACCAACCGCACGCGTTGGGGGTCGGGCTGCGCCTTCGTTGATTATGACCGCGATGGCCTGCTTGACCTGTTCGTCGCCAGCTACATCGATCTCGATTTGAAGACCGCGCCGGTGCCCGAATCCGGCCCCTGTCTTTACAAAGGCGTGATGGTCGCCTGCGGCCCGCCGGGACTCGCAGGCGGCGTCAACACGCTCTATCGCAATAACGGCAATGGCACCTTCACCGACGTTTCCGAGAAAGCCGGCATTCGCAAGACCAACGGCACCTACGGGCTCGGCGTGCTGGTCGCCGATTTTGATAACGACGGCTGGCCGGATATTTATGTCGCGAACGATTCGGCGCCCGCGGCGCTTTATCACAACGACAAGAACGGCACCTTCACCGACATCGGCATCGAAGCCGGCTGTGCCTTCAGCATAGACGGCAAACCGCAGGCCGGCATGGGTGTGACTGCCGGCGATTACGATCACGATGGCTGGCTCGACATCTTCAAGACCAACTTTTCCGGCGACACCTCGACGCTCTATCACAACACCGGCAAGATGGCCTTCGATGATGTGACCTTTCCCGCGGGCATCGGCACGACGACGCGCTGGCTCGGCTGGGGCTGTGGCTTTTTCGACGTTGACAACAACGGCTGGGCCGACGTCTTCCTGGTCAACGGTCATGTTTATCCGGAGGTGGAGAGGCTGACCACCGAAGCGGGCTACGCGCAACGCAAGGTGCTCTATCGCAATCTTGGGAATGGGCGCTTTGAAGACATCTCCGAGCGGCTCGGCGGCCCGGTGATGCAGCCGACAGCGGCGCGCGGCTGCGCCTTTGGCGATTTTGACAACGACGGCGACACAGATATCTTGATCAACCCGGTGAACGCCATGCCTGAGCTGTTGCGCTGCGATTCGACGAATCAAAACAACTGGATCATGATCAAAGCCGTCGGCGTCAAATCCAACCGCAGCGGCATCGGCGCGCGGTTGAAGTGCGTCACCGAAGACGGCAGTCAGATTGACGAGGTGCGCAGCGGCGGCAGCTATTATTCGCAGAACGACCTGCGGGTGCATTTCGGGTTAGGCAAGCGCGACCGCGTCAAGACGATTGAGGTGCGCTGGCCGAGCGGTCAGGTGGATACGCTCACGGACGTTGCCGCCAACCAGTTCATCACCGTGAAAGAAGGCGCGGGCCTGCTGCGCGCTGTGCCTGCGAGCAAAGCAAAAGTTAAATAACCGGCCACTCATCCGCGGTTAATCTATGTTCAAGTCGAGCCTATTCAATCTCTTCTTCAAGCATTCGATCCTCGTTTTGCTCATCTGCCATCCGCCGGTCTTCGCGCAACGCAAGCCTGCTATCTCTGCCGAACAGCACTTCAGCCGCGGCGTGACGCTGCTGGAAAAGCAGCAGGGCGACCGCGCCATCGAAGAGTTGCGGATGGCGATCAAGATGAGGCCAGACTTTGCCGAGGCATATAATGTCCTGGGGCTGGCGCTGGCGCGCAAAGGCGATGCGCGGGTGGCGGCAGAGTCGTTTCGCAAAGCCGTCGCGCTTGATCCGAAACAGTATAAAGCGCACCGCAATCTCGGCCAGGCGCTGCAACAACTCGGCGACGTTGACGGCGCGGTCAATGCGTTTCGTCAGTCGCTGTCGCTTAAGGCCGACGAAGCGGAAACCCATCTCATGCTCGGTCTCGCGCTTCAGCAAAAAGGTTTGGCCGATGATGCCGTCGCCGAGTTTCGTGAAGCGATCCGGCTGAACGCCAACCTGCCGGACGCGCATTTCTATCTCGGCTACGTGGTCGCCGCGCGCGGCGAATTACGCGCCGCTATCTATGAGTTTGAAACCGCGATCAAGCTGAAGCCCGACTACGGCGAAGCCTATTATTACCTCGGCACCGCGCGGTGGTTTTCAGACGACGTGGCCGGCACGCTCGCGGCGTTAAAGACGGCGGTAAAACTGCTGCCCAATCATGCCGATTCGCATTACTACCTTGGGCTGGCGCTAAAGAAGAGCGGCGACACACAGGCGGCGCTTGGCGAGCTGACTATGGCGACGCGACTCGCGCCCGAAATGATCGAGCCGCGCCACGCCATGGGCCAGGTCTTACAGGAGAATGAAGAGCTAGACGAAGCCATTGAAGCCTTCCGCGCCGTCATCAAGCTGAAGCCTGACTTCGTCCCCGCTTACAATGACCTGGGGCTGGCGCTCGTCGGCAAGCGCGACCCGGATGGCGCCATCGCGGCGTTCAATCAGGCGCTCAAGATCGATCCGAACAACTTGGTGGCGCGCCATAATCTTGGCATGGCGTTCATTCAGAAGAGTGACTACGCGGCGGCGGTTGCCGAGTATCGCAAGCTGATTCAAATGGCTCCCGACAGCGCCGATGCGCATTACAACCTCGGGCTTGCCTTGAAGAATAAAGACCAGTTCGACGAAGCGATTGCGGAGTTGAAACGGGCGACCGCTCTGCAACCGTCATTGCAGGAAGCGCACTACACGCTCGGCGTCGTGCTGTTGCAGCAAGGCAAGCTCGACGAGTCGGCAGCCGCCTTCAGGGCGGCGCTCGCCGCCAAACCCGATTATGCCGAAGCGCAATACGCGCTCGGCACCGTGCTGCAACAACAGGGCAATCTGGATGCCGCCATCGCGGCGTTCCGCCAGGCGCTCAAAGTCGCGCCGAACGCGCCGGAGATTCACAACACGCTAGGCACGGCGCTCCGACAAAAAGGCGATATGGAGGCGGCGCGCGCCGAGTTTCAAGAAGGGGCGCGGCTGAATAAGAAGAAATCGGATATTCAAGCGGCGACCTTTGCCATCAACACAGGTCTAGCGCAGCTCAAGGCGGGCAACCTCGACGCCGCCATCGAGCGCTTCGAGGCGGCCATCAAGCTGACGCCCGATGACGCGAAGGCGCATTACCATCTGGCAAAAGCCTTGCTCGAAAAAGGTCAGAAAGAGGCCGCGCAGGCCGAGTATCAAAAGGCTAAACAACTCGATCCGCGCTTGAAGCCATTGATGTAGACCAACCGCAGAATGGCTGGAGATGTGCTTCGCACGCGGCGGACGCAGAGGGACGCAGAGGCTGAATCAATCCTCTGCGCCCCTCTGCGCCCTCTGCGGTTGAATTATTTTTTGCCGCCGCCCGCCTTCACGACTCCAAAACCCTCTTTGATCGTGACGATCTGATTAGCGGCGATGTCTTTAATGATTTCGGTCTGCCCATTAGGCCAGCGAATCTCGACCTGCTCGGCGCGCACGCTTTCGCCCAGTCCGAAGTGCAGGCGCGGGTCGTTGTGAGAGTAATAGCTCGACTGGCTGCTGACTTCCTGAGTCTGCTGGCGCGCGCCGGCCTTCAATCGCACTCTCGCGCCGATGGCTGAACGGTTCGATTTCGTGCCGATCAGTTTCAACGTCAGCCAGTGGTTCGCGCCGCGCGGGCTGCCGTTATAATCGTTGCGCAGCAGCGACGGCAGCTCGTTCATATTCATAATCAGCACGTCTATGTCGCCGTCATTGTCGTAATCACCGAACGCGCAGCCGCGACTCGAATGCAGCTCACGCGCGCCCGGCCCGCATTCGGCAGTCACTTCCTTGAAGCGACCGTTGCCGAGATTGCGATAGATCAATCGCGGGCTGCGGTGTGGGTACTCTTTCAACACCCTCTCGACTTCCGGGTAAACATTGCCGGTCACGGTGAAGACATCCGGCCAGCCGTCATTGTTCAGGTCAACCAGCCCCGTGCCCCACTGAATGTAGCGCGTGTGCTCGAAGCCCGCGGCGCGCGATGCGTCTTCGAAGAAGCCGCGCCCGCTGTTGCGATACATCGCCGGCAAGTCGTCGGCAAAATGCGTCTTAAAAATATCGGTGAACCCATCGCCGTTGTAATCGCCCGAGGCCACGCCCATGCCGGCCTGCGGCTGGCCGTCTTCGTTATAAGCCGCGCCGGCTTCAATCGCTACGTCTTTGAATGTCCCGTCGCCGTTGTTGCGATAGAGGATGCTCGCCGTCGAATCACACGCGACATAGAGATCAGGCCAGCCGTCATTATCGTAATCCGTCACCAGCGTCGTCATGGCGTAACGGTTCTGCGCCTTCGCGATGCCCGAAGCCTGTGACACGTCTGTAAAGGTGCCGTCGCCGTTGTTGTGATAGAGCAGATTGGTGTCGGTTGGTAAGCCCTTCGGCCCACAGTTGACCGCCACGCCTTTCCACAAACAGTTCGGGCCTTTGCCCGGCTCGGGCACGCTGGCCGGGTCGAAGATCAGATAGTTCGCCACGAAAAGATCGAGCCGCCCGTCGCGGTCATAATCCACAAAGGCGCAGCCCGATCCCCAGCGTGTGCCTTTTGTCGCCAGCCCCGCTTTCGCCGTCACGTCGCTGAACTTGCCCCTGCCGTCATTGTGATAGAGGACGTTCTGGCCCCAGTAAGTAATGAACAGGTCATCATTGCCGTCGTTGTCGTAATCGCCAACCGTGACGGCTGAAGCCCAGCCGGTGCGTGCCAGCCCTGACCCACTGGTGACATCGCTAAACGCGCCATTGCGGTTGTTGTGATAGAGCTTGAGGGTCGGCGCTTTGCCTTTCGCAAAGCCTTCGAGCCGTGTGCCGTTCAGCAATAGAATGTCCATCCAGCCGTCATTGTCGTAATCCAGGAAGGCGACGCCACAGCCGTTGGTTTCGATGATGTAGCGCTTGCGGTCCATGCCGCCGTAGACAAATGGCTCGGTCAGCCCGGCGCGCGCCGCGACTTCGACAAAGCTCACCTGAAAATCGCTCGCGCCATTTTCATCCGGGGCGGATCGAGTTGGAGCGGGGTAGCCGGCGATTGCCGGCACGGCGAGCGGTGTGACAATGAGTGCGCTGACAGAGAGCGCGAGGGATAGAGCTTGCAAGGCCGCGGCGCGGAGCCGGTTGAGCTTCTCTAACATCTCGCCCTACTTGTTGGCGGGTGGCCGCAAGCTCTCCGCCGTGTCGAACTCCCTTTTCGCTTCGGCCATGCGATTCGCCTGCTGTAAGACCTGCGCCAGCAGATGATGGCCCGAATAATTGTTCGGGTCCATCGCCAGGGCGCGGCGCAGCATGCTTTCAGCGTTGCCGAGGTCAGCCTTCTTCAAATAGACCTTGCCGAGCGCGATGTATGGCCCGCTGAAGTAGGGGTTCAGCCAGATCGATTTTTGCAGCGGCGCGATGGCGTCGTCCCATTTCAGTTGCCGCGAGTAGGCTTCGCCCAACATATAGTAAGCCATCGCAAAGCCGGGGTTGAGGGCAATCTCTTTCTTCAACAACTCGATGCCGCGATCCAGGTTGGCGTGATAAATAGCCAGCTCGCCCAGCAGGTAGTTCGCCTGCGGCAGCCTGGCATCAAGCTCCAGGGCACGCGCCAGCTCTTTTTCGGCGCTCTCCTCTAGTCCCTGACGAATCATCATCTGCGCGTTGATGAGATAAGCCGCCGCCGCGTCTGCCGGCAGCGCGAACATGCGCGCGAAGTTGCGCCGGGCGTTTTCGGCATCCTGCGAGAGCAGATAGCTGACGCCCAGCACGTAAGCATTCTCGGTGTTGTCAGGAGCCCAGGCGCGAACCAGCTCAAGATAGCTGACGGCCTCTTTGCTATGACCGAGAAAGTAGTGCGCCATGCCGAGCAGTTGCACCGCCTGACGGTATTGCGGCGAGCCTTCTTTAGCCAGCCGCGCAGAGACCGACAGGTGTTCGATGGCGTGCGGGTAATCGGATTTTTGATAGTAGGCCAGTCCGAGCAGGTGATTGACCTGCGCGTCGTCGGTTGTCGCTTTCGGCAGGGCGCGCAGAGCCGCGATGGCCGCGTCGGTCTTGCCGGCGGCGAGTAACGACTGCGCTTCGGCAACCGGCGACGGCGCGGCCTGCGCCGCGGCCTGCGCCGCGGGTTGATTGCTCTGCGCCGTAGCCATCGCAAGCGTCAGCAGCAGCCACACGCTGCATAGCACGAACCGCGATTGAGGCTTGAATGGCATGATTACTTCCCGGTGGCCGCCGAGCGGGCGACTCCGCTCAAGTTTAGCACATCGGCTTTCTTCGCTTCAGGCAGGTCGGCGTATAAGTCAGTGAAGGCCGCATTCGTCCAGCCGAAGCCGATCTCGTTCGACGTATAGCCGAACTTCAGCCCGGCGCTGATCTGTGACTGGCGGGCTTCGACATCATACTTCTCGACAATCGTGTTGTGAGCGATGAACTCTTTCAGCACCAGCGACAGGAAGTTCGCCGCGATGCGGTCGGCTTCGCGGTTGTAGCCGTAACGCCGCAGGCCGCCGACGGCGATCATTTGCAGGTTGCCCCAGCCAAAGGGCGCGTCCCACTGGCTGCCGCTGACGGTCGTGCTGGTCAACAGGCCGCCCGGTCGCTCGAAGAGGTGAAGGTTCTTGACGACGCGCGCGGCCTGAGCGGGGCTGGCGATCCCAACCCACAGCGGGTAGAAGGTCGTCACATAGGGATAGCGCCGCACCCGCTTTTCGACGAAGTTGTAATCGTAATAGAGCCCGTCGGCGGCGTCCCACATCAGGCGGTTGATCTGCGCTCGGCGTTGAGCGGCGCGGCGCAGCCACTGCGTTGCGGCGGCGGCGCGACCGAGAATTTTCATGATCTCGGCGGCCTCGGTCTCCACACGGTAGAGCAGCGAATTCAGGCAGACAGGGTTATAGCTGATGATGTCTGTGTTGAACTGCCCGAAGCGGTTTGAAGGGTCGAAGCCGGATTCGCGCATCGAGCGGTCGCCTTTGTAAAAGAGCGGCGTCAACTCATCCTTCGCCTTGTCGTAAAACTTGTTAACATCGTAATCCCTGACCTCGTGGGTGCGGTAATACTCACGGACGCGGTCGTAATGCGTGCGCCCCTGGGCGTCGCGCTCGTCGGCAATGACTTCGGGCGCCGGCCCCTCGCCAAAATCCCAGTAGCGCGCCAGATGTGTCGCCGGCGTCATGTGCGGGTCGGTCGTCCACAGCTCATAAGTCTTCTCCAGCGCAGGGATGGTCGCCGCGAGCCAGCGGCGGTCATGCGTCTTGCGGTAGACGCCGAGAATCATCTCCGTGAGAAACGGCGGCTGCGAGCGCGTCAGGTAGTAAGTGCGGTTGGCGTTCAGCACCTTGCCGTAATGCTCGACCTCGTAGACGAAGTTATCGATCATGTCTTTGGCAAGCTCGGTTTCGCCGTCGCGCAGCAGGCCCACCTGAATGAAGTAGCTGTCCCAGCCATACATCTCGTTGAAGCGCCCGCCCGGCACGACGTAAGGGTTCGGCAGGTAGAGCAGCCCTTGTTGATTGATCTGCTGCCAATCTTCCGGCAACTGGCGAATCTCGATGCGGGCAAAATCTTCAGCCGTCATCTGTCGGCGTAAGCGGGCCTCGACTTCGCTGACATTCTCTTTGCGCGAGACGTAGACCGGCGAGCGCGCGCCGGCGCCGGCTTTGAATTTCGGGTCAACGGCGGCGTCGGCGAGCCGTGCATTCGACCGCTCAAGCGTGTGCCAGCTCTGCTTGATGTAGTCGCGAATCGCCTGAAGTTGTGCCGGCGTCGCGCGCCCGGTTTGTCGCGCCGGCAGCGCCCCGAGCGAAACCGAAGAGACCAGTAGAGCGACAATAGCAACCGTCACCCGCCTTGCAAGGCGACCTGCATAGAGCCTGTTGGCGTTCATCATTTTCATCCTCTCGACCAATACCAATAACCGTGAGTGTGCAAATTAGAATAGTTTGTAGCGCAATCTGTTAGATTGCGCGAGTCACAGCGCAATCTAACAGATTGGGACAAGTGCAAGCACATCCGAAACACAAAAAACACGAATCGCTGACAAGTGCAAGCACATCCAGAACACTATCTGATGTATCTTGGCGGCAACTGATAAGCGACCTTGCGAAGTAGCCTCTGGCTAGCTGGCTCACTTC
>DATENM010000071.1 GCA_035275065.1 Blastocatellia bacterium | reverse complement strand
CTCGTAGAGCTGCGTGAACTCCCTGGTCAGCACGCCCGCCGACCAGCCGTCGCTGGCGATGTGATGCATCACCACCACCAGCACATGTTCGTCCTCCTGCAACCGCAGCAGTGCCGCCCGCAGCACCGGCCCGTGTTGCAGATCAAACCCTCGGCCGCTCTCTTGCCGCACCACCTCGCCGGCCGCCGCCTCGCGCTCCTCTGCCGGCAACTGGCTGAGCTCCCAGAGCCGCAGTCGCACCCGAGCTTCGGCCTCGATCACCTGCACGGCCTGCGACTGATGCAATTCGAAGCGCGTCCGCAGCACCTCGTGTCGCCTCACGATCTCGCCCAGGCTTTGCTCCAAGGCCCCTACCTTCAACTCGCCGCTCAGCCGCACCGCCATCGGGATGTTGTAGGCGGCGCTCGCGGGCTCCAGTTGATGGATGAACCACAGCCGCTGCTGCGCGAACGATAGTGCTAGCTCGCCCCCCCGATCCACCAGCCGGATCGGAGGCGACTCGACGCCGCGGCCCGCGCGTCGCTCCTGCTCCAGCGCGTCGGCCAGTTCGGCTGCGGTCGGATGCACGAACAGCGCCCGCAGCGGCATCTCAACGCGCAGCGCTTCCCTCACCCGCGACATCACCTGCGTCGCCAGCAGCGAGTGCCCTCCCAGCTCGAAGAAGTTCTCGTCCACGCCCACACGCTCTCGCGACAACACCTCCCCGAAAAGGCCGCAGAGGATCTCCTCCACGGGCGTTCGCGGCGCGGCGCTGAGGCCACTGCCCTTCAGGCCGCCGGCCTCCGGCAGCGCTCGGCGATCCAGCTTCCCGCTCGCCGTCAGCGGCAGCTCACTCAAGCTGATGAAGGTCGCCGGCACCATGTACTCCGGCAGCTTGTCTTTCAGGTAGCCGCGTAGCTCCGCCTCCGAAGGCGCGCGCTCGCCGCCCGCCACCGTATAGGCCACGAGCCGTGTCGCTGCTCCCTGCCCCTGCACGCTGACCGCGCACTGCCTCACCCCTTCATGCCCTCTGAGTACCGCCTCGATCTCTCCTAGCTCGATCCGATAGCCGCGAATCTTGACCTGATGGTCGCGCCTCTCCAGGTAATCAATCTCCCGGTTCGCTAAGTACCGGACCATATCCCCTGTCTGGTAACAGCGCGCTCCGCTGGCCTCGCTGAGCGGCTCGGGGATGAACTTCTCGGCGGTCAGGTCAGGCCGATTGATGTACCCGCGCGCCACCCCTTCGCCGCCGATGCAGAGTTCCCCGGGCACACCGACACACACGGCCTCAAGGTAACGGTCAAGCATCCGCAGGCGCGTGTTCGACAGCGCTTTGCCGATTCCAACGACTTTCTCCTGGCCGGCCTCGGCACCAACCCGCCGCGCGGTGGCCCAGACGGTGGTCTCGGTCGGCCCATAGAAGTTCCAGGTCGGCACTCCCCACTCAAGCAGTTGCTCACCCAGCTCGCGGGGCAGGGCCTCACCCCCACTCGCGACCAGCCGAACGGCAAAAGGCTGCGGGTCGGGCGTTTGCCTGATTTCCGCCAGGGCGCGCAACGCTGACGGCGTCGCATGCAGGACCGTCACTTGCTCTCGCCGGATCAACTCCAGGAAACTGTCCGCCGATTGCGTCACGGCGCGCGGCACGATCACCAGCCTGGCCCCGCACACCAGAGGCGTCCAGATCTCCCACACCGAATAATCGAAGGAGAAGGAGTGGACGCAGCTCCAGACGTCGCGGCTACCGAACCCCAAGTCCGGGTCGGCCGTCGCGACGAGGTGGACCACGCTCCCATGGCTGATCCCCACTCCCTTCGGCCGGCCGGTCGAGCCTGAGGTGTAGATTACATAGGCGAGGTTAGAGGGCAGGACATTGGTGGCCAGGTCCGCCTCACTGTAACCGGCGCTCGCCGGGATCGCGCGCTCTAGGGTGAGCACCCGCGCCGTCGCCCCTTTAAGGTTGCGGGCCAGCTCCTGCGTGGTCACTACGACGGCGGCGTCGGCGTCGGCCAGCGTGAACGCAAGGCGGTCCGGCGGGGTCGCCGCCGCCAACGGCAAATACGCGCCGCCGGCCTTGAGCACGCCGACGAGCACGAGGAGTTTTTCCAGTGAGCGGTCCAGGTAGACTCCGACGACCGTTTCGGGGCCGACCCCCTGCTCGTTCAGATAATGTGCCAGGCGGTTGGCCCAGCGGTTCATCCCCCCATAAGAGACTTGCTCGGTTTCATAGCCCGCCGCGATGGCATCGGGCCGACTGCCGGCCTGCGCCGCGATCAACTCGTGCAGCGCTTGATCCTGCCCCGGCCAGCCGTCGGGTTGCGGGCCGCTCCAAGCGGCAGTCATTTGTGCGACCTCGGATGGCGCCATGACGGGTAGGCCGCCGATGCGGCAAGCCGGCTCGGCAATGGCCGCCGCCAGCAGGTTGGCGAAATGGCCGGCCAGCCGTTCGACGGTCGCTCGCTCAAACAAGTCCGTGCTGTACTCGATCCTCGCGCTCAGCCCATCGGCCGTCTCCTGCATGTCGAGCGAAAGATCAAACCGCGCTGTCACCCGCTCCATATCGACGCGACGAATGCCGAGGCCAGGTAGCTCGGCGCGCTGCGCCGGCAGATTGTGCAGCGCCATCAAGACTTGAAACAGCGGGTTATGGCTCAAGTCGCGCTCCGGCTGAAGCTCCTCGACGATCTTTTCAAAGGGCAGGTCCTGATGCATATAGGCATCCAGAGTGACCTCGCGCACGCGTCCTAAGAACTCCGCGAAGGGCGGGTTGCCGGTCAAATCACTCCTCATCACCAGCGTGTTAGCGAAATTACCGATCAGCTTCTCGATCTCTTTGCGGTTGCGATTGGCGACCGGCGTCCCCACCGATATGTCTTCCTGACCGCTATATTTGCATAACAGAACGTTGAGGCCGGCCAACAGACACATGAACGGGGTGACGCCCTGGCGGCGGCTGAGCGCGCGAATGCCGGAGGTGAGCTCTGGCGACAACCACAGGGGAAGAGTCGCGCCGCGGTAGCTCGCGACCGGCGGCCGCCGCCGGTCAGCCGGCAAATCCAGCACGCGCACACCAGAGAGGTGGCGACGCCAGTAATCCATTTGACTGTCAAGAACTGCCCCCTGCAACCACTCTCTCTGCCAGACCGCAAAGTCCGCATACTGCACCGCCAACTCTTCCAGCCGCACCTCGCGCCCGCTGACGTAGCCCTCGTACAACTGCGTGAACTCGCGTACCAGAATGCCGACCGACCAGCCGTCACTGATGATGTGGTGCATCACTACCAACAGCACGTGCTCCTGCTCGCCCAGCCGCAGCAGGCGGGCACGCAGCACTGGCCCACGCTCCAGGTCGAAGGGTGCTTCGGCACTCGCTCGCGCCAGCTCGCGTACCCGCTGCTCGCGCTCCTCGACAGCTTCGATCTGCCCGAGGTCTTCCAATGGCAGGGCAATCTCCTGGCTCTCCTCGATGACCTGCATCGGCTGCCCGCCGCGGCTGATGAACCGCGTCCGCAACGCCTCGTGGCGGCGCACCACCTCAGCCATCGCTCGCCGCAGCGCCTCAAGGTCTAACGCTCCCGTCAGCCGCACCGCCAGCGAGATGTTGTAAGCCGTGCTCTCCGGCTCAAGCTGATGGATGAACCACAGCCGCTGCTGCGCGAACGACAGCGGCAACTCGCTCTCCCGACTCCCGCGCTCAATCGCCGGGGCCACCACGCTCTTGCCTTCCTGCTGCCGCTGCTGCACCACCGCCGCCAGCCCCCGCACCGTCGGTTGCTCGAACAGCGCACGCAGCGCCACCTCTACTTGTAGCACCTCCCGCACTCGCGACATCACCTGCGTCGCCAGCAGCGAGTGCCCTCCCAGCTCGAAGAAGTTCGCCTCCACTCCCACTTCACTCACCCGCAGCACCTCGGCAAAGATCCCTCCCACCAGCTCCTCGATGACATTCTCTGCTGCGGCTGCCTCGCCCTCACCCTCTAGCGCCGCCGTCGGCGCCGGCAGCGCCTTGCGGTCGAGCTTGCCGTTAGCCGTCAGCGGCAGCTCCCCCAGCTCCACAAACGCCCCCGGCACCATGTACTCCGCCAGCCGCTCCCGCAGCCACTCTCGCAAACCCTTGCCACTCACCTCCTCCCCCTCCGCCTCCCTGACGTAGTAGCAGACCACCTGC
>DATENM010000070.1 GCA_035275065.1 Blastocatellia bacterium | reverse complement strand
CGCCATCATTCCCGAGTTCGTGAAGGTCTTCACGTCGACGGAATCGCGCCACACGCAGGAAGTCGTCACGTCGTCGCGCGAGGGCGGCCCGTCGCTGAACATCCTGTCCGGCCTCGTCGCGGGCAACTTCAGCGCGTACTGGCTCGGCATCAGCATCGTCGCCTTGATGGCCATCGCCTTCGCCTTCAGCACGCAGGGGCTCGAAGCCCTGATGGTCGCGCCCGCCGTCTTCGCCTTCGGTCTCGTCGCCTTCGGCTTCCTCGGCATGGGTCCGGTGACCATTGCCGTCGACTCGTACGGCCCCGTGACGGACAACGCGCAGTCGGTTTACGAGCTGTCGCTTATTGAGCAGGTGCCGAATGTCGAGGAAGAGCTAAGCCGTGACTACAACATCAGCGTGAACTTCGAGCGCGCCAAGCACCTGCTCGAAGAGAACGACGGCGCGGGCAACACCTTTAAGGCGACGGCCAAGCCCGTGCTGATCGGCACGGCGGTGGTCGGGGCCACGACGATGATCTTCTCGATCATCATGATGCTCACGGAAGGGCTGAAGACCGAGTACATGGTCAACCTCTCGATGCTGCACGCGCCCTTCCTGCTGGGCCTTATCACGGGCGGCGCGGTGATCTACTGGTTCACGGGCGCGTCGATGCAGGCCGTGACGACCGGGGCTTACCGCGCGGTCGAGTACATCAAGAACAACATCAATCTCGACACGGAGAAGGCTTCGGTCGAAGACTCGAAGAAGGTCGTTGAAATCTGCACGAAGTACGCGCAGAAGGGCATGTTCAACATCTTCCTGACGGTCTTCTTCGCGACGCTCGCTTTCGCTTTCGTCGAGCCGTTCTTCTTCATCGGCTACCTGATCTCAATCGCCATCTTCGGCCTCTACCAGGCGATCTTTATGGCCAATGCCGGCGGCGCCTGGGACAACGCCAAGAAGATCGTCGAGGTCGAGCTGAAGGCGAAGGGCACGCCGCTACACGACGCCACGGTGGTCGGCGACACGGTCGGCGATCCCTTCAAGGACACCTCGTCGGTGGCGCTGAATCCTGTCATCAAGTTCACGACGCTGTTCGGGCTGCTGGCAGTCGAGCTGGCGGTCAGCCTGACCGAGAAACGGGGCGAGGACTTCAGCCACATCCTGGCGGCGGTCTTTTTCCTGGTGGCGCTCTTCTTCGTCTGGCGCTCGTTCTACGGCATGCGCATCAAGGCGGAGAAGTAATCTCGCGGGCCGCGATCATCAAAGGGCCTAAAATCAAAAGAGGGAGCCTTACGGCTCCCTCTTTTCTCACAAACCATCTGACACCGCCACGTCAAGTGTAAAATAAGTAATATTCAAGCGAGCGTGCGTGTCTGTGGACGCTTGTGAGTGTTCGATCAATTTCCGAACTCGTCGGATACTACTTCAATCGCCGTGCCATGTCCGAAGATAGGTCCCGGGAATTAAGAAATCGGGATTTTGCGGCCTTTTTTGCACCTTTTCGAGCCCGCTTCGATTGGCTATCTGTTCGCATAGGCTACAAACCGGGTGTCCGGTCGCACGGCTTTCAAACACTACCTCCGTCGCACCCGTCGCTGCTTTGCTTATGATGATCCGCCTTGTATGATTCTTCGGGGGTGCCTTATCGGTTTAAGGAGAAATCATGCACTACTACGAAGAAGACGACCTTGAGCGCTTTGGCGACATCGGCAAACACCGGCCTGACCTGTTCGAAAAATTCATGGCCTGGTATGAAGCCGTGCAGCAGGACGGGGCGCTGTCGCGGCGCGAGAAGGCGCTTATTGGCCTGGCCGTCGCCCACGCCTTGCAGTGCCCTTACTGCATTGACGCTTACGCTAAAGCCTGTCTCGAAGCCGGCTCGAACATGGAGCAGATGACCGAAGCGATTCACATGGCCTCGGCCATCCGCGGCGGCGCGACGCTCATCCACGGCGTGCAGGCACACAACGCCGTTAATAAGGTCTCGATGTGAATCCTTCGTCGCACCCACATGAGGAGCTGTGGAGTGAATCTGCCCGTATTAGCGATTAAAGATTTTGACGAGACGCTCGCCGCGCACGGCCTGGGTGAGCTGCGCGCCGCGCGGCCCACGACCCTTCAGGTCAACGTCGGCAAGGTCTGCAATCAAGCCTGCAAGCATTGTCACGTAGACGCCGGGCCTTCCCGCACAGAGAGCATGAGCCGCGAAACCGCTGAGCAGGTGCTGGACGCTGTGCGCCGCTTCCATATCGCGACCGTTGATATTACGGGCGGCGCGCCCGAGCTGAACCCGAACTTTGAGCATCTCGTCACGCAGTCGCGCCGGGCCGGCGCCCATGTGATGGTGCGCCACAACCTGACCGTGCAGTTCGTCGAAGGCAAACAGCGCCTGCCGGAATTCTTCCGCGACAACCGTGTCGAAGTCATCGCCTCGCTGCCCTACTTTCTCGCGCAACAGACCGACGCGCAGCGCGGCGCGGGCGTCTTCGATAAGAGCATCACGGCATTGCGCCGCTTGAACGAAAGCGGTTACGGGATGGAAGGGACGGGGTTGTTGCTCAACCTCGTCTATAACCCTGTCGGCGCATTCCTGCCGCCGAATCAAGAGGGCATCGAGCGTGACTTTAAGCGCGAGATGCGGGCGCGTTACGACATCGCCTTCGACCGCCTCTACACGATCACCAACATGCCGATCAGCCGCTTCCTCGATTACCTGCGGCGCTCAGGGAATTACGAACGCTACATGCAGAAGCTGGTCGCGAGCTTTAACCCGGCGACGGTCAGCGGCTTGATGTGTCGTGATTTGATCAGCGTCGGCTGGGACGGGCGGCTCTTTGATTGCGATTTCAATCAGATGATCGAGCTGAGATTGGCGGACGGCGCGCCGCGGACGATTAAGGATTTCGACCTCGCGGGGCTCGCCGGGCGGCGCATCAATACCGCCAACCACTGCTATGGCTGCACGGCGGGCGCCGGCTCAAGCTGCGGCGGCGCCACCGCCGGTTGAGCTATTGCGGGCCGGGCAGGCTCGGGCTCCACGAAGGCCGCGTCAGGTAATCGGCCAGCGTCAGCGATACCATAATCACCAGCCAGAACAAGCCTGCGACGACGAAGACCTTGGTGAGCGTCGAGCTCCAACGCACGTGCATAAAGAACAGGACGACGAGCGACGCCTTGATGATCGCGATGCCGAGCGCGATGATGACGTTTAAACGATGCAGATCAAAGTAGGCGACGATGACGGTCAGCACCGTCAGCACCATCAGCGCCAGAAAGACCGAGACATAGACTTTCGGTGTAACGACGTGTTCCGACATAACCTCCCTCTCAATGCGTCAGGTGCGCGCCCAGCAAATAGAGCAGCGGGAAAAGGAATATCCAGACGATGTCAACGAAGTGCCAGTAGAGGCCACTGATTTCTACAGGCGAATGATACTCCGGGGTGAAGCGGTTGCGCATCGCCATCCAGAAGATCACCGCCATGATCCCTAAGCCGACCACCATGTGCAGCGCATGCACGCCGGTCATCGCAAAATAGAGCCAGTAGAACATCTGCACGTGGCCCGAATCGCCCGGCAGCGCCTCGCCGTTGGGCTCTGTCCAGCTCCAGAAGTCGCGCAGAGGGATGTGGTGGGTGACGTACTTCTCGTGGTACTCGAACGCCTTGACGACCAGGAAGGTCGCGCCGAACATCATGGTCAGCACCAGACAGATCAGCAACCACTTCTTGTTGCCTTTCTGCGAGAAGTAGACCGCCATGGCCATGGTCAGGGAGCTGACGATCAGCACGATGGTGTTGACGCCGCCGAGCCTCCAGTTCAAGTGCGAGCTGGCGATGGCGAAATCATTCCCATACTTGCCGCGGTAGAGGATGTAGGCCAAAAACATGCCGCCGAAGAACATGATTTCGGTGATCAGAAACGTCCACATCCCCAGCGAGCCGGCCTCCTTCTGCTGCTCCATGTTGTCAAAGTGGTGCGCCAGCCCATAGTGCGTTGTTACATGACTATCAGCCAAAGTTCAATTCCCCCTGCGTCAAATTGGCTTCCCTTGCTTCCGTTGTGCGGCTGACGTTCAAGCCAGCCGCAGCCGTCTTGCGCCCGTCTAGCCGAGGGGCTCGTCGGGCCGCGTCGCGCCGACGACTTCGGCTTCTTCAATCGGGCGGAACTCGTAAGCGTCCCAGGTCACCACCGGCGTCTGGTAGAAGTTTTCGGTCGGCGGCGGCGATGGCGTCGTCCACTCCAAGCCGACCGCCCCCCAGGGATTCGCCGGCGCTTTCGGGCCGTACTTCAATGACCACGCCAGGTAGATCATCGGGATCAGATAGCCCACGCCCAGGACTGACGCGCCGGCGGTGCTCATCACGTTCAGCACTTGAAAATGATCCGGGTAGGCGTGATAACGGCGCGGCATGCCCATGTAGCCGAGCAGGAACTGCGGGAAGAAGGTCAGGTTGAAACCGACGAAGACCACCAGCGCCCCGAACCGCGCCCAGCCTTCCGGGTACAGGCGGCCCGTGATCTTCGGCCACCAGAAGTGCATGCCACCGAGGTAGCCCATCACCGCCCCGCCCACCATGATGTAGTGGAAGTGCGCGACCACGAAGTAAGTGTCGTGCATGTGAATGTCGAGGCCGAGCGCCGCCAGAAACAGCCCCGTCATGCCGCCGATGATGAAGAAGCCGATGAAGCCGAAGGCATACAACATCGGTGTGTCGTACGAGATTGACCCTCTATAAAGGGTCGCCGTCCAGTTGAAGACTTTGATCGCTGACGGAATGGCGACCGCGTAGCTGAGGATCGAAAAGACCATGCCGGCGTAGATCGATTGCGTCGAGGTGAAGAGGTGATGCCCCCAGACCAGGAAGCCGAAGACCGCGATGGCAATCGATGAGAAGGCCACGAACTTGTAGCCGAAGATGTTCTTGCGCGCCATGTTGGCGATCAGCTCGGAGATCACCCCCATCGCCGGCAGGATCATGATGTAGACCGCCGGGTGCGAGTAGAACCAGAAGAGGTGCTGGAACAGCACAGGGTCGCCGCCGAGGGCCGGGTCGAAAATGCCGACGTGGGCGATGCGCTCTAGCGCTAGTAACAGCACGGTGATGGCGATGAC
>DATENM010000069.1 GCA_035275065.1 Blastocatellia bacterium | reverse complement strand
TGAGGGCGGCCAAAGCCAGGAGCCGCGAGCAGTTGGAGGAGGCGCTAGTCGCTGCTCTGGAGGTGGTCACGCGGGCTGATTGCCTGGGCTGGTTCAGGCATTGCGGCTATCAGGTTTCATCCGATTGCAAATAGCTATAATAATCAGAACTGCTATCCACGAGAACGAGGTCTAACAAGGCATTGCAGCGGAGGCCGCGCCGCGCAGTTCTCATGCGTCCTCGGATTGCCGTTCGCGGCCCCGCTGAACGCGGGCGTTCGGCGGCTCATATTTCTGCCAAGAGAACTCAATGTCCAAAGGGCTTTGCTTGTAAATTCGAGCGCTGGTACAAAATGATGAGCCGACGAGTTTGGTGCTGTCTCTCATTTTGCAGCTATTTTAAATTTACAGGCAAAGCCTCCGACGCCTTTAACAGGTGCTTTACCCATCGAGTTCTGGAAGCAGTCATGTGCTGTGCCGTTCACCCGTTTTTCTTCTTTTACTCCGAAGGCTCATCTTTTTTACCCTCGGAGCTTAAACACTTCGCAGGGATATCGAAGTTCGACGGGTTGATCGGCTCGGTGAACTGCTGATAGTAAAAATAATCGGCAAGCGCGAGGCTCGTGCCTACGCCGACTCCCGACTGCGACTGCATGAAAGTGACGGGTCGGCTGCTCGTGCCGTCGGGAGTGAGCGGACTGTACCACGTCCATAAATAGGTCGAATCAGGGTAATTCGGCGCGGACGGCGGGAAAAGCACGGACAAAATCGTTACGGTGTTTTCGGGGCACAGTACCGGATTGTCTGCGACCGTCGCCTGAATTGTTCCCTGCACACCCGGTATGGATACCCAGTACGGCGGTTCCTCCGGGAAAGGGAATTGATTGCCTGAAAGGCAGGCCGTCACTTCACCACCGTTATAGTTTATTAGAAACCCGCTATCACTATTGGGCGGAGGCGACACGCCCGTCGGAGGAGCGCCCGTCAGGAGCGCGACCTGCGATGTAAACGGGTTTTGGGGATTGTAGTTATACATCATCAGCGTGCTTTGGGCGCGGTCGGATGCGACATGATATTCGTTGTCAGGCTTCCACACGTACAGCACCCTGGTCGGCAGCGGGTTGAACTTTTCGTTCACGGGGGTCATAAACACGGTCATGCCGAAGTTCGTATTCCAGGTGAACAACTCGTAATTCTTCGGGTTGCCGAATGAGAAGCCCTCAATCTGTGGGGTTGCCCAGGACGTGGGTATGCTTGTGCTAGGCAGAGGGTTGAACATCGGGAAGTAAGTGAACGAAAACATCTGGAACAGGGCGAGCTGATTCGGGTCGCCCATAGACGGCGACGGCGGCCCCTGCCCGAACATCAAACGCACCGGCAAGTTGCTTTCGGCATCGAACCACATCCACGTCGCAGCCGGAGGGGTCGTGTTGGGCACCGGCATTTTCCACCACGCGACTTGCTGCGCCTCCATCCAGTTCAGATAAGAGATTCCCGCGCAGGCAGCGTTCTGCACTTGATTACCGAACCAGTTGGTATCCGGCAAAGTCCAGCCCATATCAACCGGGCAGTTCGGCGGCTGTATGTCGGTTGAAAGATACGTTCCCCAGGGATAGATGACATACCACCATGTTCTGCCGGAGATTCCAGTAATCTGTGCCGAAAGAAATTGGCCTTCCTGGTAATTAATGTAAGCGACGCAAAGCTCGAAGAAGGGATTGTTCTGGTCGGTAGACGTGCTGTTTGATTGAAGCGGGCTAAACGGATGCAGCAGGGCAACACACTCCCAGGCTGACGGTAAGACGGGAGGGACTCCCGTACAAGGTTGAAATGTTGGATACTCAGATGGTGGGATTGGATCGACATTCTGCTCTTTGTAGTTCATCTTTTTGACTCCTCTTTTTACGCCAATGGGTGAATGGTAAGCCTGCTAGATTACGCAGGTGAGAATACTCAGCTAATGGAGCAACTGCGTTCGTGCGCTACGCACAATACCACCAACCTTCGTAAAAAAGAAGCTGT
The DNA here is from genome assembly GCA_035275065.1 of Blastocatellia bacterium. Lineage (NCBI taxonomy): Bacteria > Pseudomonadati > Acidobacteriota > Blastocatellia > Blastocatellia bacterium. The sequence continues at coordinate 367 of DATENM010000069.1, read as the reverse complement.
TTCTTTTTCTTTTCACGCGCTGCCGAACAATCGGTTGCAGCGGAGGCCGCGAAGCGAATTTCTCATCGCACCCTGAATGCCGTTCGCGGCCCCGCTGAACGCGGGCAGTTAGACCCCCACGTTTTACATCCTAGCTGGTAATCATAGGATTAAAATTGAACGAAATAAATTCTGTGAATGGAACGCGACATTGACCAGATAATCAACGCAGTAAGGCGGCGGACTCCCGACGTTGAAGTTGTGCAATGGGAGAAGCGCCTTCCGGCAGACGACGATGGGATATGGTGGTTTAAGCTGCCAAGCATCGGAGCGGACATCCAAATAGAATCAACGTATGGGAATTGCCCATTCCTAGTGGAGACCAATG